>DASXKG010000738.1:0-3541 GCA_036496965.1 Variovorax sp. | reverse complement strand
GACCGGCCCGACGTGATGGCCAGCTACACGGTGACGCTGCGCGCCGCCAAGGCCGCCTACCCGGTGCTGCTGTCCAACGGCAACCTGGTCGAGCAGGGCGAGCTGCCCGAAGGCCGCCACTTCGCCAAGTGGGTCGACCCTTTCCGCAAGCCGAGCTACCTGTTCGCGCTGGTGGCCGGCAAGCTGGTGGCGCGCGAGCAGCTGATCAAGGCGCGCAACGGCCGCGAACATCTGCTGCAGGTGTACGTGCGTGCCGGCGACCTCGACAAGACCGAGCATGCGATGAGCTCGCTGGTCAACTCGGTGCTGTGGGACGAGGCGCGCTTCGGGCTGCCGCTGGACCTGGACCGCTTCATGATCGTCGCCACCAGCGACTTCAACATGGGCGCCATGGAGAACAAGGGCCTGAACATCTTCAACACCAAGTACGTCCTGGCCAACCAGGCCACTGCCACCGATGCCGACTACGGCAATATCGAAAGCGTCGTCGGGCACGAGTACTTCCACAACTGGAGCGGCGACCGCGTGACCTGCCGCGACTGGTTCCAGCTTTCGCTCAAGGAAGGCCTGACCGTCTTCCGCGACCAGGAATTCAGCCAGGACCTGTGCGCCGACGCCTCCGCACGCGCCGTCAAGCGCATCGAGGACGTGCGCGTGCTGCGCACCGCCCAGTTCCCCGAGGACGCGGGCCCGATGGCGCATCCGGTGCGCCCCGACAGCTACATCGAGATCAGCAACTTCTACACCGTCACCATCTACGAGAAGGGTGCCGAGGTGGTGCGCATGATGCAGACGCTGGTCGGCCGTCAGGGCTTCGAGCGCGGCATCACCCTGTACTTCGAGCGCTACGACGGCCAGGCGGTGACCTGCGACGACTTCGCCCAGGCCATCGCCGACGCCAACCCGGACAGCGAACTGGCCCGGCTGCTGCCGCAGTTCAAGCGCTGGTACGCCCAGGCCGGCACGCCGCGGCTCGCCGCGCACGGCGTCTACGATCCGGCGGCGCGCAGCTACACGCTCCGCTTCGAGCAGAGCTGCCCGCCGACGCCCGGGCAGCCGATCAAGGAGCCCTTCGTGATCCCGGTCAACCTCGGCCTCTTGGCACCCGACGGCCGTGAACTGCTGGTGCAACTCGACGGCGAGGCGCAAGCCCTGCACGGCACGCGCACCCTGGTGTTGACGCAGGCCGCCGAGCAGTTCACTTTCGTCGGACTGGATGCCGAGCCCGTGCCTTCGATGCTGCGCGGCTTCAGCGCGCCGGTGATCCTGAACTACGACTACCGCGACGACCAGCTGCTGAACCTGCTGGCGCACGACCCCGATCCGTTCAACCGCTGGGAGGCCGGCCAGCGCCTGGCGCTGCGCGCCGCGGTGCGCGCCATCGGCACGCCGGCGCTGTCGCTGGAGCATCCGCTGGACGAGGCCTTCATCGAGGCCATGCGCAGCGTGCTGCGCAATGCGCAACTCGATGCCGCGTTCAAGGAACTGGTGCTCACCCTGCCCTCCGAAACCTACATCTCGGAGCAGCTGGAGGTGGTCGATCCGCAGCGCGTGCATGCCGTGCGCGAAGCCATGCGCGCGCAGCTTGCCACGGCGCTCTACGCCGACTGGGAGCAGGCCTACGAGGCGAATCGCGACACCGGCGCCTACCTGCCCGACCCGGTGTCCTCCGGCCGGCGCGCGCTGGCCGGCATCGCCCTGACCCACCTGTGCCTGGCGGCGCGCGCTTCGGGCGACGCCCTCTGGCCCGGCAAGACGCTGCAGCGCTTCAAGGATGCGGGCAACATGACCGACCGCTTCAACGCCCTCGCCGCCCTGGTCGCTTCGGGCCATGCCCTGGCGGCGCAGGCGCTGGCGCGCTTCCACGAGATCTTCAAGGACGAGGCGCTGGTCATCGACAAGTGGTTCTCGCTGCAGGCCGGCGCCTCCGACCGCGGCGGCGACATCCTGCCGCTGGTCAAGCAGCTGATGAAGCACCCGGACTTCTCCATCAAGAACCCGAACCGCGCGCGCAGCGTGATCTTCAGCTATTGCAGCGGCAATCCGGGCGCCCTGCACCGCCCCGACGCGGCCGGCTATGTATTCTGGAGCGACCGCGTGATCGAACTCGACGCCATCAACCCGCAGGTCGCGGCCCGGCTGGCGCGCGCGCTGGACCGCTGGAGCAAGCTGGCCGAGCCCTACCGCAGCGCCGCCCGTGAAGCCATCGGCCGCGTGGCGTCGCGACCCGACCTCAGCAAGGACACCCATGAAGTCGTCAGCCGGGCCCTGGCCGTCTGACCTCCGGCCCGTCGTACATCCATGAACAACAAGCAGCACAAGATTTCACTCACCCGCTACCTGGTCGAACAGCAGCGCGCCGACGGCCTGATCCCCGGCCAGCTGCGGCTGTTGCTCGAGGTGGTCGCGCGCGCCTGCAAGAGCATCAGCCAGGCCGTCAACAAGGGGGCGCTGGGCGGCGTGCTCGGCAGCGCCGAGAGCGAGAACGTGCAGGGCGAGATCCAGAAGAAGCTCGACATCATCGCCAACGAGGTGCTGATCGAGGCCAACGAATGGGGCGGCCACCTGGCGGCCATGGCCAGCGAAGAAATGGACAGCATCTACGTGGTGCCCAACCGCTACCCGCAGGGCGAATACCTGCTGCTCTTCGATCCGCTCGACGGGTCGAGCAACATCGACGTGAACGTCAGCATCGGCACCATCTTCAGCGTGCTGAAGAAGCCCGACGACCAGCCGGGCGTCCAGGAAAGCGACTTCCTCCAGGCCGGCAGCAAGCAGGTCGCGGCGGGCTACTGCATCTACGGCCCGCAGACCACACTGGTGCTGACCGTCGGCGCCGGCGTCGCGATGTTCACGCTCGACCGCGAACAGGGTTCCTTCATGCTGACGCAGGAGGACCTGCGGATCCCGTCCGACACCCAGGAATTCGCCATCAACATGAGCAACATGCGGCACTGGGACGCGCCGGTGAAGCGCTACATCGACGAATGCCTGGCCGGCAAGGACGGCCCGCGCGCCAAGGACTTCAACATGCGCTGGATCGCCAGCATGGTGACCGACGTGCACCGCATCCTGATGCGCGGCGGCGTCTTCATGTATCCCTGGGACAAGCGCGAACCCGAGAAGGCCGGCAAGCTGCGCCTGATGTACGAGGCCAACCCCATGAGCTGGCTGGTCGAGCAGGCCGGCGGCGCCGCCACCAACGGCCGCCAGCGCATCCTGGAGCTGGCGCCGAAGAAGCTGCACGAGCGCGTCGCCGTCATGCTCGGATCGAAGAACGAGGTCGAGCGGCTGACCCGCTACCACGACCCGCTATAATCGCGGGCTTAGCCGGTGTAGCTCAGTCGGTAGAGCAGCTCATTCGTAATGAGAAGGTCGGGTGTTCGATTCATCTCTCCGGCACCAATTACCACGCGGGAAGCGCGCTATCAAAACGGTAGCGCGCTTCTTTCGTTTGGGAGGCCTGCAGGCAATCTGTAGGCAACTTGCCCGAATCCGGGCGCGGTTTGGGCAGGCCAGACGCCGCGCATCAGCCGGCACG
>DASXKG010000737.1:0-3963 GCA_036496965.1 Variovorax sp. | reverse complement strand
CGATCGTGCTGCAGTCCTACGAGACCTTCAGCCAGGGCAAGAGCGCCGCCGACATGGTGGCTGCGCTGGATCCGCTGGTCCCGCCCGGAACCCCGGTGTTCGCGGTGCGCAGCTACGACCAGTCGCTGCCCTTCTATCTCGGACGGCAGGTCACGCTGGTGGACTACGAGGACGAGTTCGCCATGGGCCAGCGAATCGAGCCGGAGCGCTATATCCACTCGGTGGACGACTTCGTCGCGCGCTGGCAGGCGCTGCCGCAGGCCGCGGCCTACATGGAATTCCCCACTTTTCTCGAACTCCGGCAACGCGGCGTGCCGATGCGGGTGGTTTTCCAGGATCGGCGCCGGGTCATGGTGGTCAAGCACTGATCTCGCCGCGCCCCACTTAAGATCGCGGGCCGGGCGTCGCGAGGATGCGGGTCTTCGCCCGCTGCGGCCGCCGAAGGACGCGAACGTGGAACCGACGAAACGATGGCCGATCGCGGCGATGATGGCACTGGCCCTGGCGGCGGCGCAAGCCGCAGCGCCCGCTGCGGCTCCCGCGCTCGAAGGGCCCGTCTGGCGCCTCACCGATGTCCGCGGCCTCGATGCCGGCCTGTTGCCGACCGGCCCGCAGTCGGTCACCGCGCAATTCCAGAACGGCAGGGTCAGCGGCTTCTCGGGCTGCAATCGCTTCTTCGGCGCCTACACCTCGCAACAGGGCCGGCTGGTCATTGGCCAGGTCGGCGCTTCGATGATGGCCTGCGAACCCGCGGCCATGAAGGTGGAAGGCGCGGTGACGCGCGCCATCGCGGGCACCTTCCATCCGCTGCTGGCGGGCGACCGGCTGACGCTGCAATCCGAGGCCGGCGAACCCGTGATGCGCTTCCAGGCCGAACCCGAGGCCACGCTCGAAGGGCTGCGCTCGACCATCACCGGCTTCAACAACGGCCGCCAGGCGGTCGTCAGCCCGGCGCTGGACAGCACGATCACCCTGTCCTTCGGCAACGGCATCGTCAAGGGCTTTGCCGGCTGCAACACCTTCCGCGCCACCTACCAGACCCAGGGCGAGCGCATCGCCGTCGGGCCGGTGGCCAGCACCCGCCGCCTCTGCGAGGACAAGGCCGTGATGCAGCAGGAGCGTGAATTCCTGGCGGCGCTGCGCTCGACCACCCGCTGGGCTTTCAGCGGCGCCATGCTCGACATGCACCGCCCCGACGGCGAGCGCACGCTGATGGGCACGCGCGACTAGGACGCCACCTCGCCCGCGCCGGACAAGCGCTCGACCAGGCGCAGCGCGCGGCGCTCGTGCATGCGCCCGAGCAGGGCGGACAGCAGCAGCCAGCCGCCCGCCACCGGCAGTGCGCACAGCGCAATGGCGCCCAGCTTCAGCCCGAGCGCCTGCACGCTGTCGAAGACCCAGCCCCACAGGGCGTCCGAACCGCGATAGACCACCACGTCGATCATGTTCTTCGCCTTGTATTTTTCCTCGCGGCCGACCACGGTGAAGAACACCTGCCGGGCCGGATTGGCGATGGCGAAGTTCATCCAGCGCTGCGCCACCTGGAACACCACCACCACGGCCAGGCTGGGCATCAGCGCCAACAGCGCGAAGCCGACCACGTAGACCGCCGGCAGCGCGCCGGCAGCGAAACCGACGCCGAAGCGCTTGAGCAGATGCCCGGTGGCGAAGACCTGCGTGGCCAGGGTCAGCAGGCCGACCGCCAGGTCGATGCTGGCGAAGATCCGGGTCTGGGCGCCCGCGCCATGCACGGTCGCGGCCACCACGTTGGCCTGCGCGAAATACAGCGTCGTGGCGCCGAAGGACAGCAGGCTGACCCAGGCCGCGACCCCGAGCAGGAAAGGCGAGCGCAGCAGCCCGGTGAGCGCTGCGAAGGCGCTGCCGCCGACCTCGCGCCGGTCGCTGACGGCGGCGCGCGGACCGTGGATCACGGCGGCGCTGCGCTCCAGCCGCGCGGCGCAGAACACCGCCAGTTCAAGGAAGACGATGGCCGCGATCAGCAGGTTGTGCGGCCCGAGCGGCACCGACAACGCAATGGTGATCGCCGGCCCGAGCAGGCCGCCGGCGGTGCCGCCCGCCCCGATGAAGCCGAACAGCCGCTTGCCCTGCTCGCTGCTGAAGAGGTCCGCCATGAACGACCAGAACACCGCCACTGCGAAGAGGTTGAAGACGCTGACCCAGACGAAGAAGACGCGGGCCACGATCACCGGCGCGATGCCGAGCGACAGCAGCAGCCAGAACACGAGCAGGTTGAAGGCGAAGAAGTGATAGACGATGGGGATGAAGCGCGCCCGGGTCAGCTTGGCCACCAGCGCGCCGTACAGCGGCTGGGCCACCAGCAGCGTGACGAAGGTCGCGGTGAACAGCCAGGGGAGCGCGCGGATGCCGCCGGCGATTCCCATCTGGTCGCGCAGCGGACGCAGCACGTAGTAGCCCGCCAGCAGCGCGAAAAAATAGGCGAAGGACCACAGCGCCGCCGCCAGCTCTTGCGGTGTGGCCGGCACCGCACGGCGCAGCCAGCGCTGCAGATCATCGCTCATGAACCGAGCTGCAGCTTCTGCCTGAGTTCGGCCGCCGTCACCGATTGGCCGTAGCCGGGACCGCCGCGCTGGAAGCGCCGCGCGTCGGCCAGCTTGCCGACCACGACCGGCTCGAAGCCGGCGTCGCGCACCAGCCCGGCGGCGACCTCGACCGCCGCCGGATCGTCACCGGCGATCGGCACCCCCATCCTCGGATCGGGCCGGTTCGCCTCGCGCGCGAAGATCATGTAGGACATGGTGTTGAAGGCACGCACCAGCCGCGTGCCCGGCAGGTACTTCTGCGAGGTGACGCCGACGCCGTCGCGATCGGCCTCCTCGGCGATCGAGCCGTCGCGCATCGCGACCGCGTTGCAGGCGTCGAGCATGACCTTGCCCTTGAGGGCGGCACCGTAGTCCTGGCCGATCTGCGGCAGCGCGCCGTAGGGCACGGCAATGAACATCACTTCGCCGAAGGCGATGGCCTGGGCCACCGTGCCGGCGTGGGCCAGCGGACCGAGCCCGGCGACCAGGTCCTTGAGTTCCTCGGGACGGCGCGACGAGAACATCACCTCGTGCCCGCTCTTGACCCACAGGCCGCCGATGGTGCCGCCGATGTGGCCGGAACCGATCACGCCGATATGCGATTTCGCCGCCTGCGCCCGCGCGGTCCGCGGCTGCATGGTGGTCGCCAGGCCCAGGGCGCCGAGCGCCAGCAGAAGGCGGCGGCGATCTGATTCGACAGGTGCGGACATGGGCACTCCTCGGGTTCAGCGCGCCAGAATGGCCGGCAGCGGGCTGGCGCAGCCCGCCTGTGCATCATCGCATCGCCGTGTAAAGCCGGTCGGGCAACAGGCTGCAGACAGGGGTCGAGACTTACCATGGAGTGCCCGAAACTCAGCTCGGTTCCCTCCATGGACAAATCGTTTCTTCTCGCCGCGGCCTGCCTGGCTTTCGCCGGTGCCGCGTCGGCCCAGTCCGCCCCGCCACCCGACATGCAGCCGCCGCATGGCCGGGAAGCCCGGCACGAAGCCATGGAGGCCTGCAAGGCATCGGTGACCATGGCCCAAGGCAAGGCCGGCATGCGCGAGTGCATGGCGTCGAAAGGCTTCGTCATGCGGGAGCGGGAACGACCGCCCGGGTCGCCGCCGGGCGGAGCGCCGCCGATGGTCGAACGCGGCGTCGTCGTGCCGTCGCAATAGGCTGATCAAGTCCCGGGTGACGCGGCGCGGCGGATGCCGCATTGACATTTGTTCAGTCAGTAGCCGCGCTGGAGATTCACCACCCCTGCAATGGGCAGCCCCTGCTCGAGCGCGCGAATCTTGCCGGCAATCTGCGCGATCGACTCCGTGCGCACGGTGCGTGCGGAGCCATGCGGCGTCACCGTGATCTTCGGATGGCGCCAGAAGGGATGCTCGGGTACCAGCGGTTCGACCTCGAACACGTC
>DASXKG010000736.1:0-2771 GCA_036496965.1 Variovorax sp. | reverse complement strand
GGGATCTCTTTGTGGTTTGCCCGAAAAGCAGACATTCTACTAAGCCGCAGGGGAGGCCCCTTTCCAAAGCCCCCAAAGGCGCGGGGTGCGGGCGCCTCAATCCCCCGGCAGGCGATGGCGCACCGGGACGGACGCGGGCGGAAAAACCGGCCGCACGGCGGCGATCCGCTGGACGAAGCTTTCCGGCTCCGCCAGGAATCCGTCCTCGTAGCCGACCACCCGCAGGCCGGCGCAGGCTTGGAGCAGTTCGCCCGGGCGCAGCAGGAAGTCGGCGCGCGAGGGCTTCCCCACCGTCTCGTTGCCGGCGGCGAAGGTCTCGTACAGGAGCACCCCGCCCGGCGCCACGGCCGCCAGGATGGCCGGCAGGCGCGGCCGCCAGAGGTAGCGCGTGACGACCACCGCGCCGAACTGCTGGCCGGCGAAGGGCCACGGTCCGGCCTCGATGTCGGCCTGCACAGTGCGGCCGAAGGGGGCCGCGGCGGCGAGAGCGTCGGCGGAGATGTCCACCCCGGTCACGGGATGGCCCAGGCCGTGCAGCCAACGCATGTGCCGACCGGTCCCGCAGGCGACATCCAGCACCGTGGCGCCGGGCGCCAGCAGATGCGACCAGCGCAGGATCCAGGGGGAAGCGTCGAGGTGGGCGTGGTTCACAGCGGGCAATGTACCCAAAACCGGGCTTGCTCCGGCGCCCCGGGCGGCGCAGGCCGAGGCCCGCAGCCGAAGCCTAGAATCCCGCGCCATGGCAAGCAAGGAACCAGGCAGTTACGGCGAAGCATCGATTCGCGTCCTCAAGGGGCTCGAGCCCGTCAAGCAGCGGCCGGGCATGTACACCCGCTCCGACAATCCGCTGCACATCATCCAGGAAGTGATCGACAACGCGGCCGACGAGGCCCTGGCCGGCTACGGCAAGAAGATCAAGGTCACGCTGCATGCCGACGGCTCGGTGGGCGTCGAGGACGACGGCCGAGGCATTCCCTTCGGCCTGCATCCGGAGGAAAAGGCGCCGGTGGTCGAACTGGTCTACACCCGGCTGCACGCGGGCGGCAAGTTCGACAAGGGCTCGGGCGGCGCCTACAGCTTCTCGGGCGGCTTGCACGGGGTCGGCGTGTCGGTGACCAATGCGCTGTCGAAGCGGCTCGAGGTGACCACGTACCGCGAAGGCCAGGTGGCGCAGATCGCCTTCTCGGCCGGCGACGTGGTCGACAAGCTCAAGCTCAGGGCGCAGGAAAGCGCGGCCGCCTCGAATGGCGAAGGTCCGCGCGATCGCCGCCAGGGCACCACCGTGCGCGCCTGGCCCGATGCCAAATACTTCGAATCGCCGCTGCTGCCGATCCAGGAACTGACGCACCTCTTGCGCAGCAAGGCGGTGCTGATGCCGGGTGTGACCGTCACGCTGGCCGTCGAGAAGACCAAGGAAGTCCAGACCTGGCTCTACAAGGGGGGCTTGCGCGACTACCTGATGCAGACGCTGAACGGCGATCCGGTGATTCCGCTCTTCGAGGGCGCGGGCTATGCGGACAAGAATGCCGACAACTTCGCCGAAGGCGAGGGCGCCGAATGGTGCGTGGCTTTCACCGAAGACGGCCAGCCGGTGCGCGAGAGCTATGTCAACCTGATTCCGACCAGTGCCGGCGGCACCCACGAGAGCGGGCTGCGCGACGGCCTGTTCACCGCGGTCAGGAGTTTCATCGAGCTGCATTCGCTGCTGCCCAAGGGCGTGAAGCTGCTGCCCGAGGATGTCTTCGCCCGCGCCTCGTACGTGCTGTCGGCCAAGGTGCTCGATCCGCAGTTCCAGGGCCAGATCAAGGAACGGCTGAATTCGCGCGATGCGGTGCGGCTGGTGTCCAGCTTCGTGCGGCCGGCGCTGGAGCTGTGGCTCAACCAGCATGTGGACTACGGCCGCAAGCTCGCCGAGCTGGCCATCAAGGCCGCGCAGACGCGGCAGAAGGCCGGCCAGAAGGTGGAGAAGCGCAAGGGCTCCGGCGTGGCCGTGCTGCCCGGCAAGCTCACCGATTGCGAGAGCAAGGACGTGGCGCACAACGAGGTCTTCCTGGTCGAGGGCGACTCGGCCGGCGGCAGCGCCAAGATGGGCCGCGACAAGGAGAGCCAGGCCATCCTGCCGCTGCGCGGCAAGGTGCTCAACACCTGGGAGGTGGAG
This sequence comes from Variovorax sp., assembly GCA_036496965.1. Lineage (GTDB taxonomy): Bacteria > Pseudomonadota > Gammaproteobacteria > Burkholderiales > Burkholderiaceae_C > Variovorax. Next base: position 613 of record DASXKG010000736.1, on the reverse strand, counting down.
CGCGACCGGCTGTTTGCCAACACCGAGATCCACGACATCTCGGTGGCTGTCGGCGTCGACCCGCACGGTCCCAAGGATTCGCCGGACATGTCGGGCCTTCGCTACGGAAAGATCTGCATCCTCAGCGATGCCGATGTCGACGGCTCGCACATCCAGGTGCTGCTGCTGACGCTCTTCTTCCGCCACTTCCCGAAGCTGATCGAGACCGGCCATGTGTACGTGGCGAAGCCGCCCTTGTTCCGCGTCGATGCGCCGGCGCGGGGCAAGAAGCCGGCCTCGAAGGTCTACGCGCTCGACGAAGGCGAACTGACCGCCATCCTCGACAAGCTGCGCAAGGACGGCGTGCGCGAAGGCGCCTGGAGCATCAGCCGCTTCAAGGGACTCGGTGAGATGAATGCCGAGCAGCTCTGGGAGACCACCCTCAACCCCGACACCCGGCGGTTGCTCCAGGTGCGCCTGGGCCGCTTCGATGCGCTCGGCACCGAAGGCGAGATCACCAAGCTGATGGGCAAGGGCGAAGCGGCGGCGCGGCGCGAGTTGATGGAACTGCGTGCCGACGATGTGGAAATCGACGTCTGACGAACAATTTGTGACGGGGCCCGAGGGCCTGTCG
>DASXKG010000735.1:0-2456 GCA_036496965.1 Variovorax sp. | reverse complement strand
TCAGACTCCCGATCTGCCCCAGCTTAGCTAAGCTAGGGTTCAAACGCCCAGCCGGTTTAAGGGGTGCTTAAGCATCGGGCACGACATTCCTTGCGTGCCAATCTCCAACAGTTCTCAAGGAATAAAGATGAAAACCGGTTTGACCTCGCCCCGCACCCTGGTGCTTTCGCTGGCTGCCGCCGGTGTGATCGGTGCCGTCGGCGCTGGTGCCTACACCAGCGCCCGCGCCGGCGCCGACGCCCATGTCGTGCCGGTCGCGCAAATTGCGCCGATTGCCGCCGGCACCGTGAGCATGCCCGATTTCTCGACCATCACGGCACGCGACGGCGCCGCGGTGGTCAACATCAGCGTCACCGGCACGCGCAAGGCGTCGGCCGAGGACGGTGAGGACATGGACCCCAATGAAGCGATGCGCGACTTCCTGCGCCGCTTCCAGGGCCAGGGCGACGGCGCGCCGCGCGCGCAGCGGCAGCCGGAGCGCGAAGTGCCGGTGCGCGGCGTCGGTTCGGGCTTCATCGTGAGCGCCGACGGCATCATCCTGACCAACGCCCACGTCGTGAAGGATGCCAAGGAAGTCACCGTCAAGCTGACCGACCGCCGCGAGTTCAGCGCCAAGGTGCTGGGCGCCGACCCGAAGACCGACGTGGCCGTGATCAAGATCAACGCCAAGGACCTGCCGGTGCTGCCGGTGGGCAACACCAAGGACCTGAAGGTCGGCGAATGGGTGCTGGCCATCGGCTCGCCCTTCGGCTTCGAGAACACCGTGACCGCGGGCGTGGTCAGTGCCAAGGGCCGCTCGCTGCCGGACGACGGCTACGTGCCCTTCATTCAGACCGACGTGCCGATCAACCCCGGCAACTCGGGCGGCCCGCTGCTCAATACGCGCGGCGAGGTGGTCGGCATCAACTCGCAGATCTACAGCCGCAGCGGCGGCTTCCAGGGCGTGTCGTTCTCGATCCCGATCGACGTCGCGATCCAGGTCAAGGACCAGATCGTCGCCACCGGCAAGGCCTCGCATGCCCGCCTGGGCGTCGCGGTGCAGGAAGTGAACCAGACCTTCGCCGATTCGTTCAAGCTGGACAAGCCCGAAGGCGCGCTGGTCTCCAACGTCGAGAAGGGCAGCCCCGCCGACGCCGCCGGGCTGCGCTCGGGCGACGTGATCCGCAAGGTGGATGGCCAGGAAATCGTCTCTTCGGGCGACCTGCCGGCCGTCATCGGCCAGCGTGCCCCGGGCAGCAAGGTGGAACTGGAAATCTGGCGCGACGGCTCGGCCAAGGACATCACGGCCAAGCTCGGCGACGCCGCCGACAAGGGCACCACCGTCGCGAAGAACGACGATGCCGCCGGCCCGGGCAAGCTCGGCCTCGCGCTGCGTCCGCTGCAGCCGGAAGAGCGGCGCGAAGCGTCCGTCGATGGTGGTCTGCTGATCGCCGAAGTCGCCGGCCCCGCCGCGATGGCCGGCGTGCAGCCTGGCGACGTGCTGCTGGCCATCAACGGCACGCAGGCCAAGAGCGTCGAGCAGGTGCGCGAAGTGGTGGCGAAGGCCGACAAGTCGGTGGCGCTGCTGATCCAGCGCGACGGCAACAAGATCTTCGTGCCGGTGCGCATCGGCTGAGGGCGCGCACGCGCGCGTGGACCGGCTGTCTTCCGAGGCGGCGCAGGCCGGCCTTGGGGACGGTCCGGCGGCCTCGGGCGGCATGTCGCGAAACCGTTCAACTGAGACATAGTTGCCGCTCTCGCGGCGTCGCCGGGATCGCAGCGTGCAATAGTGCCTTGGGGAGAAATCTCCCCGCAGTAACAATCCAGGCTGTAATTCAACCAGAGGTTTCCCAGGTGGCACTTCGCGATATCGCGCTCACTGTTCTTGAATTGGAACCCAATGAATTTCATTGGGTGCTGATGGAGGCAGTCCAGGCCGCGTCCGAGGAATGCCTGGAGTACCGCCCGATCGATTCGTCGACGCAGGGCCTTCCGGACTACTCGGAAGCGCTCATTCACGGCGCCTCGGCACTTCGCGTGCTGCAGGGCCTGGCACCCTTCGGCAAGCCGATGGCGCCGGTCGGTATCGGCGAGAGCAGCGCCGCCGCGCCGCACGAGGAGGTCCGGTTGGCCGAGGCCCCGTCCACCGCCGAAAGCCCGACACGCAACGCGCAGTCATCCGGCCCGGATTCCTGCATGTTCACGACCGATCACCCTGCCTTGTAGCCGCAGCTGGGCACCGCTCGGGCGCCGATGGTCAGTGGAAGGCCGGGCGAATTTTGCATGATCGAGGGTGCGGCATCCTCTCCATGCGGCATAGGCCGGACGAGCTGACCGACTGAGGGGACGGCCTTTCGCGTGTGCGCCATGGAGATGGAAGACAGATGACAAGACTGATCGTGCTGCAGAAGAATGGCTCGGCCAAGCAGATCAATGTGCTGGGAAGCCCATTCATGATCGGCCGCTCCGACACCTGC
>DASXKG010000734.1:0-1826 GCA_036496965.1 Variovorax sp. | reverse complement strand
CGATCGAGATCGAGGACACCGGCCCCGGCATGTCGGCCGAGGAACTCGGCCGCATCTTCGAACCCTTCGCGCGCGGCGCGATCGCGGGACCCGCGGCGCCCGGTGCCGGCCTGGGACTGACGATCGCGAAGATGCTGATCGACCTCATGGGCGGCGAAATGCATGTGCAAAGCACGCCCGGGCTTGGCTCGGTGTTCCGGTTGCGCCTGTTCCTGCCGCGCTTGCACCAGGTGCCGCTGGCCGTCGCCCGGCGCGTGCCCGACCCGGCCCCGCGCCCGCGGCACGGCTATGAAGGCCCGCGCCGGCGCGTGCTGGTGGTGGACAACGAGGAGGCCGATCGCGAGCTGCTGGTGCAGGTGCTCGGTCCCCTGGGCTTCGAACTGCGCACCGCCGCCAGCGGCCACGATGCGCTGGACCTGGTCGCCGCCGGTTGGCGCCCCGATGCGATGCTGGTCGACCTGGCGATGCCGGGCATCGACGGCTGGGAGACCATCCGGCGCGCGCGCGCCCTGGGCCTGTTCGGCGCGGCGGTTGCCATCGTCTCGGCCAATGCCTTCGACAAGCGGCTGGACAACGACGTCGGCATCGCGCCCGAGGACTTCTTCGTCAAGCCGGTGCGGCACAGCGAACTGATCGAATGGCTGGAACGCCGGCTCTTCATCCTCTGGACCGAAAACGCGCCTGCGCTGGCCGCGCCGCCCGTACCGGCCAGCGCGGCCGTGGCCGTGACCCTGCCTTCGACCGCGCGCCTGCGCGCGCTGGAAGAAGCCGTGAGCCTGGGCTACTTTCGGGGGATCATGAATCAGCTCGACGACATCGATGCGGCCGAACCCGCCTGCGCGCCTTGGACGGCCGTGCAGCGCAGCGCGGCGCGCCAGTTCCAGTTCGAAGCCATCAGCCGGGCCTTGAGCGCGGCGGCGGCGGCGGGGGCCTCGTGAGCAGCATCCCGCCCCTGGTCGATACCTTGCGCGGCAGCGCCGGCAACAGCGACCTGGTGCTGGTCGTCGACGACGTGCCGGACAACCTGGCGGTGCTGCACGACGCGCTCGACGAATCGGGCTACACCGTGCTGGTCGCGACCAGCGGCGAACAGGCGCTGCAGCGCGCCGCGCAGGCGCGGCCCGACATCGTGCTGCTCGATGCCATGATGCCGGGCATCGACGGCTTCGAAGTCGCGCGCCGGCTGAAGGCGGACAGCGCGACCGCGCACATCCCGATCGTCTTCATGACCGGCCTCACAGAGACGGAACATCTGGTGGCGGCGCTGGAAGCCGGCGGCGTCGACTATGTGACCAAGCCGATCAAGCCGAAGGAAGTGCTGGCGCGCATGAACGTGCACCTCCAGGGCGCCCGCCGCGCCCGCCAGGAGGCCCAGCAGGCGGACCGGGCGCGCAACGCGCTGGACGCCTTCGGCTATGCCAGCATCACGGTGCGCATGCCCGAAGGCAAGCTGATCTGGCAGACCGCGCTGGCGCGCGACATGCTGCTGCGCTATTGCGGCACCAACGCGCCGGTGACGCCGCCGCTGGTGCTCGAATGGCTGCATCGGCATCTGCCGGACGCGCAGCAGCGCCAGATCGAACCGCCGCCGCTGGCCATCGCGCAGGGCGCGACCAGCCTCAGTCTGCGGCTGCACCAGCAGACCGGCGACGGCCATGGCGACGGCGACGACTGGCTGATCATCATGCGCGAGGCCTCCGATGCCGCCGTCATCGGGACCATGAGCCTGGCGCTGAAGCTGACGGCGCGCGAGGCCGAGGTGCTCTACTGGGTGGTCAAGGGCAAGACCAACAAGGACATCGGCGAGATCCTCGGCAGCAGCCCGG
>DASXKG010000733.1:0-2579 GCA_036496965.1 Variovorax sp. | reverse complement strand
GCGGAACGCTGGAAGGCCGTCGACTGCGGAGCGATCACGACCATCGCGGCGATGCGCAGGACGAAGAACAGCTGCAGTGCGAAGGCCGCGATCAGCACGCAGCCGAGCCAGCGCAGCAGCGGCCTCACTTCGCCTCGACGATGGCGCGCAGCTCGGCCAGCACCGGCGCGGTTTCCGGGCGCACGCCGCGCCAGGTCGCGAAGGCCTCGGCCGCCTGCTCGACCAGCATGCCGAGGCCGTCGCGCGGCACCGCGCCGTGTTCGCGCGCCCAGCGCATGAAGCCCGCGGCGGCCGGGCCGTACATCATGTCCACGGCCAGCGCGCCGGGCTTCAGCACCTGGGGCGCGACCGGTACTTCGCCGCCGCCCAGGCTCGACGCGGTGGCATTCACCAGCACGTCGAAGCGGCCGGGCACCTGATCGAGCGCTTGCGCTTCGAGCGTGACGTGGTGCTGCAGCGCGATGGCTGCATGGCGCTGCACCAGCGCGATCGCCTTCGACAGCGTCCGGTTGGCCACCACGACCCGGCGCGGTCCGCACTCGAGCAGGGGCCCGAGCACGCCGGCCGCGCCGCCGCCCGCGCCGAGCAGCAGCAGCTCGCTGCCGGCCAGCGAGACGCCGGCATGGAGCGTGATGTCGTTGACCAGGCCGATGCCGTCGCTGTTGTCGCCGTGGATGCCGTCGTCGCGAAAGCTCAGCACGTTGACCGCCTGCGCCAGGGCGGCGCGCGGCGTCAGATGCCCGGCCAGGGCGGCGGCCTGGAACTTGAACGGCACGGTGACGTTGCAGCCGCGGGCAACGCCCGAGCGGTCGGCGCGAAAGGCCGCCAGCGCGCCGGCGAAGTCGTCCAGCGGCGCCAGGCGCCGCTCGTAGCGCAGCGTCTGGCCGCTCTGTTCGGCCAGGCGCGCATGGATCCAGGGCGAGCGGCTGTGCTCGACCGGATTGCCCATCACGCAATACAGGTCCATGGCGGCTGTCTCCCTGTCTTATTGCTTGGAGAGCTGCGTCTCCAGGGTTTCGTCGTGGGTGAACTTGAAACGCGAGGGCAGCACGATCTGATCGGTCTGGCGGCGCATCGCATCGTTGAACTTGCCGAAGTTGCCGATGCTGCGCACGATGGCCTGCGCGCGGCGGTCGAGCATGCGGTCACCGGAGCTTTCGACGATGTCGGTCGCCAGGATCGAGCCGTCGAAGTTGACGGTCACCATCATCGTGAGCTCGCCGTACAGCTTCTTGCCCCCGGCTTCAGGGAAATTCTCGGTGCCGCGTGCCTCGATCTTGCGGCGCAGGGCGTCGACGTAGGTCGCATAGGCCGCCTCGCGCGTCGCGGGGCTGAGGTAGCGCTTCTTGGGCCGGGCGTTCTCCTCGTTCACGCGGCGTTCGATCTCGGCCAGCAGTTCGACCAGCTGGCGCCGCTTTTCCTCCTGAGCGGCGGCTTCGCTGGGGTTGCCCTGGCTGCGCGGATCGGGCTGCGGCATGTTCGCCAGCTGCCGCTTGATCTGCGCCAGCAGCAGCATCTGCTGCGCCTGCATCGCCTCGACCTGGCGCTGGGCATCTTCCATCGCGTCGCCCTCTGCGGTGAAGGCCGAAGGCGGCAGCGGGCTGGTGGCGCGGCCCTTGTCGAGGTCGCCGCCGCCGGCCAGCGAGGCCTGGGCAATGGCCTTGGCCTTTTCGGGACGCTCGTTGGTCTTGGCGTTGACCAGGATCACCTCCAGCGGCGTGTCCTGGAAGACCTTGTTGAAGGACTCCGGATCGACGAAGCGCACTGTCAGCAAGGCCGCATGGGCGACCACCGACACGACCAGCGCGATCTGCAGCGTGCTGAGGTCGCGCAGGTTCATGCCGGCGTGCTCTCCGGTGCCGCCTCGCTGTCGGCGAGGTCGACCGCGATGGCGATCGGACCGGCGACTTCTTCCTCGTCGTCCTCGCCGGCGTCCGCCTGCTGGGCATCGGCGGGCGCGGCATCGAGCCGCTCGACCACCGTGCCGTGCACGTCGAGCGCGATCTCGTCGATCTCGCCGAGCCGAACACGCACCCGTGCGCCGCGCGGCAGGCCCTGGGTGCCCGACACGGTGAACACCAGCGGCAGTTGGTCGGCGCGCACCAGGGCGCCGTTGGGCAGGTCCTTGATCAGCGTCGCCTCGAGCTCCGTGATGCCTTGCTGCTGCAGGTACTTGAGCGTCCAGAAGCGCTCCATGCCGCCTTGATGCGCGTTGTAGGCGCTGTAGGCGGCATCGAAGCCGGAGAGGATCGAGAACAGGTCTGCGTCCTTGGGCTTGAAGGGCGCCGCCAGCGCGGCGGTCTTGCCGTGGCGCGCGGCGGCGATGATCTGCCACTGGTTGACCAGGTCGGTGTAGCGGCGCAGCGGCGAGGTGCTCCAGGCGTAGCTCTTCACGCCGAGGCCGGCATGGGGCAGGGCGCGCGTGCCCATGCGCACCTTGATGCCGGGCGCGAGGCTGGCCTGGCTGCGGTAGAGCCCGGGCACGCCGAGTTCGCCGAGCCAGCTGCCCCAGCTGCTGTTGGCCAGGATCATGGCCTCGGAGACGATCAGGTCGAGCGGCGCGCCGCGCTGCCGGGTGC
>DASXKG010000732.1:0-7680 GCA_036496965.1 Variovorax sp. | reverse complement strand
TGATGCCGGGCGCGAGGCTGGCCTGGCTGCGGTAGAGCCCGGGCACGCCGAGTTCGCCGAGCCAGCTGCCCCAGCTGCTGTTGGCCAGGATCATGGCCTCGGAGACGATCAGGTCGAGCGGCGCGCCGCGCTGCCGGGTGCCGATGCGGACCTCTTCGTTGCCGCTCGGCTCGCCCGTGTTGCCGACCAGGCGGAAGTTGTAGTCGGGCCGGCTGAAATTCTCCGGCTTGCCGCGCACCACCTCGCGCTGCGCCTTCAGCCGGGTCGCCAGCCGGAACAGGAAGGCGAGCCGCGCACGCAGCGGCGCGAGGAATGCGGGCGTGTCCTCGCTGCCGAGCGCCGGGTCTTCCAGCCAAGGCCGCGTGACCACCGCATCGAGCTGGTCGTGACGCAGGTTGGCGACGATCGGCACCCGTTCGAGCCGGGTCTGCGTGTCCTGCAAGGCCAGCGTCTCTTCATCGAAGCGCGCGTACAGCGAGACGGCCGGACAATCGCGGCCTTCCTGCAGCGTGTAGGCCTCGACCACCGCATCCGGCAGCATCGTGATCTTGTGGCCCGGCATGTAGACGGTCGACATGCGCGCGCGCGCCACCTGGTCGATCGCGCCGCCCGGTGCCAACGCCAGTCCCGGCGCCGCGATATGGATGCCGACCGTGACCGTGCCGCTGCCCAGCCCCTGTACCGACAGCGCATCGTCGATCTCGGTGGTCTGCGAATCGTCGACCGAGAAGGCCTCGACCTCGGCCCGCGGCAGTTCGTCGGCAACGCGCGGCGCCTCCAGCGCTGGAAAGCCGGTGCCCTTCGGAAAATTCTCGAACAGGAAGCGGCGCCAGTGGAACTGGTAGGCCGAGTCGATGGCGCCGGCCCGCTTGAGCAACTCCAGCGGCGGCCGCTGGGTGGCGCGGGCGGCCTCGACCACCGCCTTGTACTCGGGCGCGTTCTTGTCGGGCTTGAACAGGATCTTGAACAGCTGCTCGCGCACCGGCGGCGGGCATTCGCCCGCGGCGAGCTGGGCCGACCAGTCGGCGATCTGCGCCTGTACGACTTTCTTCTTCTCGATGCCGGCCAGCGCCTGCTGCACGACCTCGGCCGGCGCCTTCTTGAAGCGTCCCTTGCCGGCGCGGCGGAAATAGTGCGGCGCCTCGAACAGCGCCAGCAGCGCCGCGGCCTGCTGGGCGAGCGTCGGCCGGGCCTGGAAATACTCGGCCGCGAGCGCATCGAAGCCGAACTCGCCGTCGGGCGCGAATTCCCAGGCGAGGTCGAGGTCGACGGTGGCGGCGATGCTGCGCGCCTCGGCCATCAACTCGGCCGGGGAGGGCTTCTCGAAACGCAGCACGATGTTGGCGCCCTTGACCTTGACGCGCTTGCCGCTGTCGAGCTCGACCTGCGCCGACGCCTCGGCCTCCGACAAGACGCGGCCGCCGAGGTATTTGCCGGCTTCTTCGAACAAAACAAACATGGGGCGGATTGTCCCATGGGCGGTCCAGGGATTCGCGGCCCTAGACGGGGTTAATGAACGCCAGCACCTCGTCCAGGTGGCGCTGCTCGAAATCCGACAGCGCGTGGTCGCCGCCTTCGAGCAACTCGATGCGGCTGCCCGGATAGCGGTCGGTCATCTCGCGCCAGTCCAGCACCTCGTCGCCCTTGGCGACGATCGCGAACACCTGCTCGGGCCGGGGCAGCGGTCCGACGTCGAGCGCGCGCAGCTCCTCGATGTATTCAGGGCGGAAATGGAAATGCCGCGCCGGGTCGTGCCAGAAGGTCTGGTCGCCGATGTGACGCGCGAGGTCGCGTGCCGGATGCACGGCGGGGTTGAGCAGCACGGCCTTGCAATGGGTCGTGCTCGACACGTAGGTGGCATAGAAGCCGCCCAGCGACGAGCCCACCACCGCCATCGAACTGCGCGGCCAATCGGCGATCCCGCGCATCACCAGGTCGATCGCCGCGCGCGGCGAGGGCGGCAGCTGCGGGCACCACCAGCGCAACTGGGGATGCTGCCGGGCCACGCGAACGGCCATCAGGCTGGCCTTGGTCGAGTGTGGCGACGAGCGAAAGCCGTGCAGGTAGAGCAGGTGGGTGGTTGGCTGCATGGCGACATTATCCGGACCGGCGTCGAAAATTGCACCGGATGGCCCCGGAGGCCTCTGGCGGGTGCGTACGGCGCGATAATTGCGGCCCATGTCGGCCGTCTTCAATCAACCTTCGCTCGCGCGACGCCTGTTGCCCGTGTTCAAGGGCTTCGATGGCTGGCTCTTCCTGGCGGTGCTGCTGCTGTGCTTCGCCGGCCTGGTCACGATGTACTCGTCCGGCTACGACTACGGCACGCGCTTTTCCGACCACGGCCGCAACATGCTGCTGGCCTTCGTCATCATGTTCGTGGTGGCGCAGATTCCGCCGCAACGGCTGATGTTCTTCGCGGTGCCTCTTTATACGCTGGGGGTGGCGCTGCTGGTCGCGGTGGCCATGTTCGGCATCACCAAGAAGGGCGCGCAGCGCTGGATCAACGTCGGGGTGGTGATCCAGCCCAGCGAGATCCTCAAGATCGCCATGCCGCTGATGCTGGCCTGGTGGTTCCAGCGCCGCGAGGGCCAGCTGCGGGCGCTCGATTTCATCGTCGCCACGGTGCTGCTGGCGATACCGGCCGGCCTGATCGTGAAGCAGCCGGACCTGGGCACGGCGCTGCTGGTGCTGGCCACGGGGCTGTCGGTGATCTTCTTCGCCGGGCTGTCGTGGAAGCTGATCGTGCCGCCGGTGCTGGTGGGGCTGATCGCGGTCTCGCTGGTGGTCGGCTTCGAATCCAAGCTGTGCTCGGACGGCTTCGACTGGAAGGTACTGCACGAATACCAGAAGCAGCGCATCTGCACCCTGCTCGATCCGACCAAGGACCCGCTCGGCAAGGGCTTTCACATCATCCAGGGCATGATCGCGATCGGCTCCGGCGGCGTCGGCGGCAAGGGCTTCATGCAGGGCACGCAGACGCACCTCGAATTCATTCCAGAGCGCACCACCGATTTCATCTTTGCGGCCTACTCCGAGGAATTCGGCCTGGCCGGCAACCTGGCACTGATCGCCGCCTTCATCTTCCTGATCTTCCGCGGGCTGGCGATCGCGCTGGACGCGCCGACGCTGTTCTCCCGGCTGCTGGCCGGTGCGGTGACCATGATCTTCTTCACCTATGCCTTCGTGAACATGGGCATGGTCAGCGGCATCCTGCCGGTGGTGGGCGTGCCCTTGCCCTTCATCAGCTATGGCGGCACCGCGATGGTCACACTGGGGCTGGGCCTGGGCATCCTGATGTCCATCTCGCGCGCCAAGCGACTGATGCAGACCTGAAGCCCTTCGCGGGGCGCGGCCCCAGGGACGGGCCTAGAATGTTTTGATGATCTCCCGCGAACCCACCATCGAGCGCCTTGCCACGGCGCAGCAGCTCCTGCTCACGCCCTTCGGCCTCGACGAGTCGCACCTGGCGCGCGCGCTGGCCGAAATCACGGCCTGGCGGGTGGACGACGCCGACCTCTACTTCCAGTACACCCGCAGCGAGGGCTGGAGCCTGGAAGAAGGCATCGTGAAGACCGGCAGCTTCAGCATCGACCAGGGCGTCGGCGTGCGCGCGGTCAGCGGCGAGAAGACCGCCTTTGCCTACTCCGACGACATCTCCGAAGCTTCGCTGCTGGACGCCGCGCGCACCGTGCGCAGCATCTCGGCCGCCGGCAAGACGGCGCGCGTCAAGGCGCCGGCGCGCAAGATCGCCGGCAGCCGCTCGCTCTACAACGGCGTCGATCCGATCTCCACGCTCGACAGCACGGCCAAGGTCCAGCTGCTCGAGCGGGTCGAGAAGCTGGCCCGCTCGCGCGATCCGCGTGTCGCCCAGGTCATGGCCGGCCTGGCGAGCGAATACGACGTGGTCCTGGTGGCGCGTGCCGACGGCACCCTGGCAGCCGACGTGCGGCCGCTGGTGCGGCTCTCGGTCACCGTGATCGCCGAGCAGAACGGCCGCCGCGAAGTGGGCTCCGGCGGCGGCGGTGGCCGCTTCGGGCTGGCCTATTTCGATGATGCGCACATTGCCGAGTACGTCGACCAGGCCGTCAAGTCGGCCCTGACCAACCTCGACTCGCGCCCGGCGCCGGCCGGCGAGATGACCGTGGTGCTCGGCCCGGGCTGGCCCGGCATCCTGCTGCACGAGGCGATCGGCCACGGCCTGGAGGGTGACTTCAACCGCAAGGGCTCGAGCGCCTTCTCGGGGCGCATCGGCGAGCGGGTGGCGGCCAAGGGCGTGACCGTGCTCGACGACGGCACCATCGCCGACCGGCGCGGTTCGCTCAACGTCGACGACGAGGGCAACGCCACGCAACGCAACGTGCTGATCGAGGACGGGATCCTGAAGGCCTACATCCAGGACTCGCTCAACGCGCGCCTGATGAAGACCCGGCCGACCGGCAACGGCCGCCGCGAGAGCTACGCGCATGCGCCGATGCCGCGCATGACCAACACCTACATGCTCGGCGGCGAGCGCGCACCGGCCGAGATCGTGGCCAGCATCAAGAAGGGTCTCTACGCCACCAACTTCGGCGGCGGCCAGGTCGACATCACGAGCGGCAAGTTCGTCTTCTCGGCCAGCGAGGCCTATTGGGTCGAGAACGGCAAGATCCTGTACCCGGTCAAGGGCGCGACCATCGTCGGCAACGGTCCCGATGCGCTCACCCGCGTGACCATGATCGGCAACGACATGGCGCTCGATTCCGGCGTCGGCACCTGCGGCAAGGAAGGCCAGAGCGTGCCGGTCGGCGTCGGCCAGCCCACGCTGCGCATCGACGGTTTGACCGTGGGCGGAACGGCCTGACCGAGCTCGCCCCCCAGCCTGGCTCACTGCGTGTGCTCGGGCACCCCCCCAACCGGGGGGCAACGCCTGCGGCCCGGCAAAGCCGGTTCCGCGGCATTCCCCGCAATTCGGTCCCAAATACCGTTGAGCCTGTGCTAAAGTTCCGCCTCATGTCTGCCTCCCGCGCCTATTACTTTGCCTTCTTTTGGTTCCCGGACTCCGGCGGACGAGAGGCGCGCGCTTAACTTCAACGTCAAGCAAGCAGATAGCAAGAACCTCCCAAAACCGCCGGTGCCACAAGCCCGGCGGTTTTTTTATGCCTCACGAAATCGAAGATTCTCCAAAGGACACGCAGATGAGCACGAAAGCCGCCCCGCCCAGCGACACCTGGCACGCGAACGTCGAGAAAACCAGCCGGACCGACGACGAACGCATCAAGGACATCACTGTGCTGCCCCCTCCTGAACATCTGATCCGCTTCTTCCCGATTGCGGGCACGCCGGTGGAGTCGCTGATCACCGGCACCCGCCACGCGATCCACAGGATCATGGCCGGCAAGGACGACCGGCTGCTGGTGATCATGGGCCCCTGTTCGATCCACGATCCGATGGCCGCGCTGGAATACGCCCGGCGCCTGAAGGCCGAGCGCGCGAAGTACGCCGACACGCTGGAAATCGTGATGCGCGTGTACTTCGAAAAGCCACGCACGACGGTCGGCTGGAAGGGCCTCATCAACGACCCCTACCTCGACGAGAGCTTCCGCATCGACGAGGGCCTGCGCATCGCGCGCCAGTTGCTCATCGATATCAACCGCCTGGGCCTGCCCGCCGGCAGCGAGTTCCTCGACGTGATTTCGCCGCAGTACATCGGCGACCTGATCGCCTGGGGCGCGATCGGCGCGCGCACCACCGAAAGCCAGGTGCATCGCGAACTGGCCTCGGGCCTGTCGGCGCCGATCGGCTTCAAGAACGGCACCGACGGCAATATCCGCATCGCCACCGACGCCATCCAGGCGGCGGCGCGCGGGCATCACTTTCTTTCGGTGCACAAGAACGGCCAGGTGGCGATCGTGCAGACCAAGGGCAACAAGGACTGCCACGTGATCCTGCGCGGCGGCAAGGCACCCAACTACGACGCCGCCAGCGTGGCCGCCGCCTGCCAGGACCTCGAGGCCGCCAAGCTGCCGCCGGCCCTGATGGTCGACTGCAGCCATGCCAACAGCAGCAAGCAGTACGCCTTGCAGATCGATGTCGCGCGCAACATCGCGGACCAGGTCGCGAGCGGCAGCCGCAGCGTCTTCGGCCTGATGGTCGAAAGCCACCTGAAGGCCGGTGCGCAGAAGTTCACCCCGGGCAAGGACCCGATCGACGGGCTCGAATACGGCCAGAGCATCACCGATGCCTGCCTGGGCTGGGAGGATTCGACCCGGGTGCTCGAGCTGCTCTCGCAGGCCGTCAAGACGCGGCGCGGCTGAGCGGCCTGGTTCAGATCAATGCTGCCAGATCGGGCCAATGGTGGCGCAGCAGCGCCGCCTCATCGCCGTCGGCGCGCATGAACGAGAAGTCGTCGAAGTCGAAGCCGGGGCCGACGGTGCAACTGACCAGCGTGTAGTCGTCGCCACCGGGCGCGATGATCGGCCGGGCCGCCTGCCACTGGCCGGCCGGGACCGTGTGCTGGGGACGCATGCCGTGCACGTCGACCGGTCCCAGTCGCAGATGTGCAGGCGGCGTGCGCAGGGCGGCGTCGCTGGTCCAGAGCGCGAGCGGCGCGCCTTCGAGGTGGATCCAGACTTCGTCCGACTGCACGCGGTGCCAGCGTGAATGCTCGTGCGCGCGCAGCAGGAAATAGATGGTGGTCAGCGCGTCGCGGGCCGGGCGCCCATCGGCCGGCACCACCCGTGCGGCGGAGCGGAACATCTCGCGAAACCAGCCGCCCTCGGGATGGGGCTCGAGCTGGAGGGTGTCGATGAGTTCTTGGGCGCGCATGGTGTTTCAACCCAGTGCAGATAGAAGCTTGTCGTGCACGCCGCCGAAGCCGCCGTTGCTCATGCACACGACATGGTCCCCGGGCCGGGCCGCGGCGACCACCTGGGCCACCAGCGCGTCGATGCCGCCGGCCACCTGGGCTCGCGCGCCCATCGGTGCCAGCGCGGCACCGGCATCCCAGTCGAGGCCGCCGCTGTGGCAGAACGCGAGATCGGCCGCCTCCAGGCTCCAGGGCAGCTGGGCGGCCATGGTGCCGAGCTTCATGGTGTTGCTGCGGGGCTCGAAGACGGCCAGGATCCGGTCCTGCCGGCGCGCTGCGGCATCGAGCTTGTGCCGCAGGCCGTCGAGCGTGGTGCGGATGGCGGTCGGATGGTGGGCGAAATCGTCGTAGACCGCAATGGCGCCGCCGCTGCGCTCCACGCTGCCGCGCAATTCCATGCGCCGGCGCACGTTGTTGAAGCTCCCCAGCGCCTGCGCTGCGGCCGCGGGCGCAACGCCCACGTGCTCGGCCGCGGCAATCGCCGCCAGGCCGTTCATCTGGTTGTGCAGCCCGGACAGCGCCCATTCGACGCGGCCGACCCGCTCGCCATGGCGCAGCACGTCGAAGGCGTCATGCTGTCCCTGGGCCTGCCATTCGCCACCGGCGCCGAAGCGCGCCACCTCGCTCCAGCAGCCCTGGGCCAGCACGCGCTGCAGGCTTTCCTCGGTGGCGTTGACCACCACCCGGCCGCTCGCGGGGACCGTACGCACGAGGTGATGGAACTGCCGCTCGATGGCCGCCAGGTCGTCGAAGATGTCGGCATGGTCGAACTCGAGGTTGTTCAGGATCGCAGTCCGCGGACGGTAGTGGACGAACTTGCTGCGCTTGTCGAAGAA
>DASXKG010000731.1:0-2212 GCA_036496965.1 Variovorax sp. | reverse complement strand
CGCCGATGCGCTACGAAACGGCCGGGCCGAGGTGATCGACCTGCACGGCCACGTGGCGCTGCCGGGCCTGGTCAACACGCACCACCACATGTACCAGAGCCTGACGCGGGCAGTGCCCGAGGCGCAGGACGCCGAGCTGTTCGGCTGGCTGACGCACCTCTACCTGCTGTGGGCACGCCTGACGCCCGAAATGATCGGCATCTCCACGCAGACGGCGATGGCCGAGCTGATGCTTTCCGGCTGCACCACCACCAGCGACCATCTCTACCTGTTTCCCAACGGCACCCGGCTGGACGACTCGATCGAGGCGGCGGATGCGATGGGCATGCGCTTTCACGCCGCGCGCGGCAGCATGAGCGTGGGCCGCAGCAGCGGCGGCCTGCCGCCCGACGAAGTGGTCGAATCCGAGGCCGAAATCCTGCGTGACAGCGAGCGCCTCATCGACCGCTGGCACGACCCGTCCCGGCACGCGATGCGGCGCATCGTGCTGGCGCCCTGCTCGCCGTTCTCGGTCTCGCGCGATCTGATGCGCCACTCGGCCGAGCTGGCGCGAGAACGCGGCGTCTCGCTGCACACGCACCTGGCGGAGAACGACAACGACATCGCCTATTCGCGCGAGAAGTTCGGCATGACGCCGGCCGAGTACGCCGAAGACCTGGGCTGGGTCGGCCGCGACGTCTGGCATGCGCACTGCGTCAAGCTCGACGCCGCCGGCATCGCGCTGTTCGGGCGCACCGGCACCGGCGTGGCGCATTGCCCCTGCTCGAACATGCGCCTGGCCTCGGGCATCGCGCCCATCGGTGCGATGCGCCGCGCCGGCGTCGCAGTCGGCCTGGGCGTGGACGGCAGCGCTTCGAACGACGGGGCCCACCTGCTCGGCGAGGCGCGCCAGGCCATGCTGCTGCAGCGCGTGGGCTTCGGCCCGGCCGCCATGACTGCGCGCGAGGCGCTGGAGATCGCCACCCTGGGCGGCGCCCGCGTGCTCGGCCGCGACGACATCGGCGCGCTGGCGCCGGGCATGTCGGCCGACATCGTGGCCTTCGACCTGCGCGGCGTCGCCCACGCCGGCGCTGGACACGACCCGCTGGCGGCGCTGGTATTCTGTCAGCCGGGGGCCGTGGCCCTGAACGTGATCAACGGCCGGGTGCGCATCCGCGACGGCCGCTTCACCGCCCTGGAGCTCGCGCCGTTGCTGGCGCGGCACCGAGAACTCGCGCGCAGCCTCTACGAGCAGGCGCGGCACCCGCATATCGACTCGCCAGCCTAGCCAGGACCCGAAATCTCGATGGAAGAATCCGACTGCAGCCGCGAAGTCTCTCTCGCGCTCCCGGTGGGCTGGAGGTTCAGCCTGCGGCTGACGCGCGGCGAGGACGATTTCTATGGCGGTGTTTCGGAGCTCTACGAAGGCGACAAGCTGCGCTGCCGGATGATGCTGTCCAACCTGGACCGCGACCGCCAGGCGGCGCTGGATCGCGTCGCCACGCGCGTCGCACAATGGCTGGCCGAATGGCAGGCGCGCGACCACAGCGGCAACACCAGCTTCTCGGAGCTTTAGCTCGCCCCCCAGGCTGCGCGCGCTTTGCGCGCTCCGCCCTCCCCCCCGGCCGGGGGGCGCAGCCGGCGGACCGGCGAAGCCGGATCCGCGGCTGCCCCACGAAGGGGCCTGCCTTCGGCGGCCGCCCCTAGTCGATTTCCTTTTGCCAGGCGGCGAAGACGCCGGCCAGGAGGGCGACGATGGCCATCACGTGGAAGCCGTCGAGCGAGGCCATGAAGGTGGCCTGCTGCTGCAGCAGGCGCGACAGACTGGCCAGGGCCATGGCATGCGCCTCGCCCACGGCGTGGCCGGCGGCGCTGAAACCGCGCGTCAGCTGGTCGAGCGATTGCATGAAGGTGGCGTTGGTCACGCTGGCCGTTTCGGCCAGGCGCGTCTCGTGCAGGGCGACGCGATGCTGCTGCAGCGAGATCGCGCTGGCGGTGGCGAATGAAATCGCCAACTGGCGCACCAGGTTCTTCAATCGGTAGCCGTGGGCGAAGGCCTCGGCCTCGAAGGAGCGGAAGGTGATGTTGGCCACCGGCAGCACCACGAACAGCATCATCAGGCCGCGCAGGAGCAAGGGGCCCGCCAGTTGCCATCGCCCGACCTGCGGCGACATCTGCGCAAACCACCAGGCCGCGGCTGCCGCGATGCCGAAGCCCGGCACGATCAGCCATT
>DASXKG010000730.1:0-5448 GCA_036496965.1 Variovorax sp. | reverse complement strand
CCGATTGCGAGACGTTGTTGAGGAAGTGCAGCGGGTGCCACCCGGTGTCGGAGACCTTGCGGATCGCCTGGGCCGCAAATTTCGGCGTCGTGATGTTGAAGAAGACGTCGGCGCCGGAGCCCTTCAGCGTCACGATCTGCGAG
The DNA here is from genome assembly GCA_036496965.1 of Variovorax sp. GTDB lineage: Bacteria > Pseudomonadota > Gammaproteobacteria > Burkholderiales > Burkholderiaceae_C > Variovorax. Next base: position 5,305 of record DASXKG010000730.1, on the reverse strand, counting down.
TCGATGGTGGGGTCGGTGACCTCGTAGGTCGCCTCGGCGACGATCATCTTGGCGCCCTTCTCGCCCAGCCCGTCCTTGACGCCCTTCAGCAGGTCCTTGCCGTAGTCGTCGTTCTGGTAGAGGATTGCGATCTTCGCGTTGGGCTTTTCCTTCAGCAGGTACCTGGCATAGATCGCGCCTTCGGCCTGGTAGCTCAGGTTGAAGCCGAGCGTCCACGGGAAGTTTTTCGGGTCGTTCCACTTGGTGGCGCCGGTCGACAACAGCAGGTGCGGCACCTTCTTCGCGTTGACGTACTTGTGGATCGCCGTGTTGCTCGGCGTGCCCAGGGTCTGGAACAGCGCGAGCACTTCGTCCTGCTCCACCAGCTTGCGCACCTGCTCCACGGCCTTCGGCGGGCTGTAGCCGTCGTCGTTGCTGATCAGGTTGATCTTGCGGCCGTTGATGCCGCCCTGGTCGTTGATCATCTTGAAATAGGCCTGCTCGAGCGTGCCGATGGTGCCGTAGGCCGATGCCGGTCCGCTGTAGGGCATGGTCTGGCCGAGCTTGATCTCGGTGTCGGAGGCCCCGGGGCCGTATTTGCTCTGCGCGGCGGCCGGTGCGGCGACGACGCCCAAGGCGACGGCGGCCGCCCCTGCGAGCAACGTGGCGCGACGGTTCGGACTGAATCTCATGATGTCTCCTTCTATGTCATCAAACACAAATCGGACCGGCCGCGAGGCCGTGTACCGGACGAAAAACATCAGTGCCGGCCATTCCGCCGCCGGAATCGACCGACCACCAGGCGGATCAGGCCTGCCACCCCGGTGGGCATCACATACATGAAGGCGATCAGCACGATCCCGTAGATCGCCCACGGCGCGGCCTTCGAGACCTGGTCGGCGATGTTCGGTATGAACTGGATGAACACCGCCCCGAAGATCGCGCCCTGCATCGACGCCAGCCCGCCGATCACGATGCCCACCACCAGCGAGATCGACAGGAAGATGTTGAACGAATCCGGCGCGACGAACTGGATCACGATCGCGCCCAGGGCGCCCGCAATGCCGGTGTACATCGCCGAGACGCCGAAGGTCAATGACTTGATCATGGCGGTGTTGACGCCCATCGCCTGCGCCGCGATCGGCTGGTCGCGCACCGCCACCATGGCCCGGCCGATGCGCCCGCGCAGCAGGTTCCAGCCGAGCAGGAACAGCACCAGCAGGAACGCCAGCACGACGAAGTAGAGCCACTGGTCCTGCGTCAGGCCGCTCCACTCGGGCGCGTCGGGCTTGACGATCACGATGCCCTCGGCGCCGCCGGTCCAGTCGTCGAGCCGCTTGTACTTGAGGATCTGCGGCATCGCCACGCCGAGCGCATAGGTGGCCAGCGCCAGGTAGAGGCCCTCGAGCCGCAGCGCCGGCAGGCCGAACAGGAAGCCGGCCAGCAGGCAGACCGCGCCGGCCACGGGCACCGTCAGCCAGTAGGGCACGCCGAACTTGTCCATCAGGATCGCCGCCACATAGGCGCCGATGGCATAGAAGGCGCCGTGGCCGAGCGAGATCTGGCCGTTGTAGCCGGTCAGCATGTTCAGGCCGAGCAGGGCAATGGCATAGACCAGCGCGAGCGTGAACTGGAACACCCGGTAGTTGCTGACCAGAAAGGGCAGCGCGCAGGCGACGACGAGCAGCAGCAGCAGGCCGGCCAGCCGGGCCCTGGCCGGTGCGCTGCGGGTGGAGTCGCTGGATGCGGCCATGGCTCAGACCCGAGTGACGTTGACTTTGCCGAACAGGCCCGAGGGCCGGATCACGAGCACGCCGACGATCAGCGCCAGCGCGACCGTCAGCTTGAGTTCGGTGCCGATGACGGCGCCGACCACGTTCTCGAGCACGCCGACGATGAAGCCGCCGAGCACCGCGCCGCCCGGGCTGTCGATGCCGCCGAGCAAGGCCGCGGCGAAGGCATAGAGCAGGATGCCGGACATCATGTTGGGCTCGAGGAAGACGGCGGGCGCGACCATGACGCCGGCGATCGCGCCGATCGCGGCCGCCAGCCCCCAGCCGAGCGCCAGCATCCAGCCGACCCGGATGCCCACCAGCCGGCTCGAGACCGGGTTCTGCGCCGCCGCCCGCATGGCCAGGCCGAGCGGCGTGAACCGGAAGAACGCGAAGATCAGGGCCAGCACCACCAGCGTGATGCCGATCGAGCCCAGCTCATGCGACGAGACATAGGAATTGCCGAACAGCGGCTCGGCCGGGAACGGACTCGGGAACGGCTTGATGGTGTAGCTGAAGATCCATCCCGCGAGGCTGTTGAGGATCACGAGCAGGCCGATGAACACGATCACGATCGAGAGGATCGGCGAATTCTCGACCGGGCGGACGATGATCCGCTCGATCAGCACGCCGAGCACGAACGCGCTCGCCACCGTGGCGAAGAAGGCCGCCCAGTAGGGCACACCGGCCTGAATCAGGCTCCAGGCGATGTAAGTGGAGAACATGGCGAGCTCGCCCTGCGCGAAGTTCACCAGGTGCGTGGCCTGGTAGATCATCACCAGCGCCAGCGCCACGCTGGCATAGATGCCGCCGGTGGCCAGGCCGGACAGCACTTGATGGAGCAGCAGGTTCATGTCGCTTCAATAGCCGAGGTACGAACGCCGCACGGCTTCGTCGCTGCGGATCGTCTCGGCGCTGCCGGAGATCACGACCCGGCCGGTTTCCAGCAGGTAGGCCCGGTCGGCCAGGCGCAGCGCCAGCGCCGCGTTCTGCTCCACCAGCAGCATGCTCACGCGCTCCTGCCGGTTGATGTTGCGAAAGATCTCGAACAGTTCCTGCACGATGCGCGGCGCCAGGCCGAACGAGGGCTCGTCGAGCAGCAGCAGCTTCGGCCGCAGCATCAGCGCGCGCGAGACCGCCAGCATCTGCTGCTCGCCGCCCGACAGGGTGCCGGCCTGCTGGTGGCGCCGCTCGCGCAGGCGCGGAAAATAGGTGTAGACACGCTCGAAATCCGACACCACCGCGGCCTTGTCGCGCCGCGTGTAGGCGCCCAGGCGCAGGTTCTCCTCGACGCTGAGGTCGACGAAGGTGCCGCGGCCGTCCGGGACATGGGCCACGCCCAGGCGCACGATCGATTCGGTCGGACGGCCGTCGATGCGGGTTCCGGCAAAGACGATCTCGCCCTGCGTCCTGACCATGCCGCAGACCGCGCGCAGCGTGGTGGTCTTGCCCGCGCCGTTGGCGCCGAGGATGGTCGTGATGCCGCCCTCCTCGACGCCGAAGTCCATGCCGTGCAGGACCTTGCTCGGGCCGTACTGGGCCTGCAGTCCGCGCACCTCGAGCAGCCGCCCCATCAGTCCTGCCCTCCCAGATAGGCGCGAATGACCTCTGCATTGCCCTGGACCTCGGCCGGCGTACCGTCGGCGATGATGCGGCCGAAATCCAGTGCCACCACCTGGTCCGACACCCGCATCACCAGGTTCATGTGGTGCTCGACCAGCAGCATCGTGAGCTTCAGCCGTTCGCGCACCTGGCGCAGCAGCTCCATCAGCTTGCCCACCTCCTCATGGTTCAGGCCGCCGGCCGGCTCGTCGAGCAGCAGCAGCTTCGGCTGGCTGGCCAGCGCCCGGGCGAGCTCGACCCGCTTCTGGATGCCGAAGGGCAGGTCCATGACGCTGACTGCGGCGACGCCGCCGAGATCGAGCAGGTCAAGCAGCTGGTCGGCGTGGGCCTGCAACCCCTGTTCCTCGCGCCGCACCCAGGGCAGGCGCAGGGCGTTGGCGAAGAAACCGCTGCGCGTGCGGCAATGGCCGCCGAGCAGGATGTTCTGCCGCACGGTCATGGTCCGGAACAGCGCCAGATTCTGGAAGGTGCGCCCGATGCCCATCGCCGCGATGCCGTGCGCCGGCGTCGCGACCAGCGAGCGGCCTTCGAAGAGGATGTTGCCTTCGCTGAAGGCATACAGCCGCGACAGGCAATTGAAGAGGGTGGTCTTGCCCGCGCCGTTGGGCCCGATCAGGCCGACGATGTCGCCTTGTGCCACCGAAAACGACACCTTGTCGAGCGCCGTGATGCCGCCGAAGCGCACGGTGACACCGTCGACGCGCAGCAGATCGGCACGATGGGCACGCGAGACGATGATCGACTCCTTGCACGGTTGCGCCGGGCGGGAGACTTGTACATTTCGATGCCGGCGGATACAAAAGATACCGGCCTTTGGAGGAATTCAGGACCGGCTTTACCCTTGATCCGGATGAGCGCGCAGCAACGCGCGCCGCCATGGGCGCGCGCGCAAGAGGTAGGAAACCGGGGCGTGACGCCCGGGCGCGCCGGCTGCCGCTAGCCGAATTGCGGATGGCCGCCCGACGCTTCGTCCGGCGCGGCGATCTCCTGCTCCATTTGCTCTGTCGAGGCAGATGCCGCCAGGGCACGTTTGGCGCCTGCACCCCGCGCAATGCCCCGGACCAGATGGCGTGGCAGATGATGCGACCTCTGCAGCGCGGCCAGGGCTTCGCTGCGGGCGGGCTCGGAAGCCGGCAGGAACATTTGCAATGGGCTCATCGTCAGGTCCCCATGGAGCGCCAGGAATTGAACAGAGGGGCCCCTGGCGTGGCCGAGGGCGGATTATCTGCCCGGAACAGACCCTTGCGCGAGTGCTGCCAAGCGTAAGAGTTTGCTACCGGCAGGCCCCGGAACGTGGCTTCGAGCGGCGCGCAACAGCCAGGGCCCATTCGCAAGACGGCAAGACGGCAAGACGGCTACAGTCCGGCATTCCTTTTTCTTGATGACTGCCCCCATGCGCCGAACCGCAGCCCCCGCTGTCCTGATTTTCCTTTTTTCCCTCGTCGCCGGTTGCGCGTCGAGACCCGTTCCCCGCGTGGAACGACTGGGCGACGGCGTCTTCAAGTCGCCCACGGCGCAGGAGGCGGAAGCCTATTGCCGCAACTTCGGCGCGCCGCTGCGTTTCATCGATCCCAAGGGACCGGGCGAACCGCAGGGCGAGGTGATCTACCGCTGCGACTGAGGCGCGCAACACCACCCAATCCGCCGCGCCGGAGCGCCGCGGGATGGATGCTATAATCGCAAGCTGTGCGGCTGTAGCTCAGTTGGATAGAGTACTTGGCTACGAACCAAGGGGTCGTGGGTTCAATTCCTGCCAGCCGCACCAACTCTCAAGCAAGCCCCGGATTCTGTTGAAGAATCCGGGGCTTTTCTGTTTTCGCCCGCGCTAGGGCCTGTTCACGCTATTTCCGGTGTTGCCCGGCCAAGGGGCCGTCTGCGGCGTTGCCCGCGCTTGCAAGGCTTCAGCCTTGCTGCGCGCGGGCGCCTTGCAT
>DASXKG010000729.1:0-4485 GCA_036496965.1 Variovorax sp. | reverse complement strand
CGCGGCGCTGGACGGCGCTCCCGCGGGGGCGCCATCGGCCGCGCGGCCTTCCGGCATTGCCGAGGAGCGCGAATGCGCCCGCGTGCGCACGGCATTGGCGCAAACCATTGCCACCACCCCCATGGAAACGAGCACCGATTTCGCACCGCACCGCCGCCGCTATCTCGCCAGCCAGCAGATGATGGAAACCCGCATCGGCCCCTTGCGCGAGCGCCTGCAGACGCGCCTGGCCGCCCGATCACCCGCCCTGGCCCGCCTGGCTGCGGTGGATGCCGTCATGGCGCAATCCCTGGCCGTGCACGAGCAACGCCTGCTGGCCACGCTGCCCGGGATGCTGGAGAAGCATTTCAAGCGCCTGCGCCAGGCCGAAGCCAAGGCGCAGGACGATCCTGACAGCGGTGCCGAAGCCGACCGCTGGCTGAAGGTGTTCGGCAAGGACACGCAAGCCCTGCTGCTGGCCGAACTGGATCTTCGATTTCAACCGCTCGATGGGCTGCTCGAAGCCCTTCGCCCGCGCTGAGCACCCCTTCCTTCATGAACAGAACACTTCACTACGCCGCCTTCGTGCTCGGCCTGGCCGCCTTGTGCTGGGTCGGCGCCGGCTTCATCGCCTCGAACCCGCTGGCCCTGAGCGTCACGCTGCTCATCGCCGCCTTCTACCTGATGGGCGCGCTGGAGTTGCAGCGCTTTCACCAGGCCACCTCGACCCTGACGCGCGCCCTGGCAACGCTGTCGCAGGCCCCTGCCAGCCTGGGCCCGTGGCTGGCCACGCTGCATCCCTCGCTGCAGAACCCGGTGCGCCTGCGCATCGAGGGCGAGCGCGTCGGCTTGCCGGGCCCGGCCCTGACGCCGTACCTGGCAGGCTTGCTGGTACTGCTGGGGATGCTCGGCACCTTCCTCGGCATGGTGGTCACGCTGAACAGCACCGGCTCGGCGCTGGTCAGCGCGACCGACCTGCCGGCCATCCGGGCCTCGCTGGCCGCCCCGGTCAAGGGGCTGGGACTGGCCTTCGGCACCTCGCTGGCAGGCGTGGCCGCATCCGCGATGCTGGGCCTGGTCAGCGCCCTTTGCCGGCGCGACCGGCTGCAGGCCGCGCAACTGCTGGACACACGGATCGCCACCACCCTGCGGGCCTTCTCCCAGGTCCATCAGCGCGAGGAGTCCTTCAGGTTGCTGCAGCGGCAGGCCGAGGCGATGCCCGCGTTGGTCGACGGGCTGCAGGCCATGATGGCATCCATCGAAGCCCAGGGCCGGGCCCTCAACGAGCGCCTGCTGGCGAACCAGGAAAGCTTCCACGGCCAGGCCGAGGCCGCCTATGCCGGCCTGGCCTTGTCCGTCGGCCGGTCGCTGAACGAGAGCCTGAGCGAAAGCGCCCGCGCCGCCGGCGCCACGCTCCAGCCCGTGGTCGAAGCCACCATGGCCGGCATCGCCCGCGAGGCGGGCGCGCTGCACCAGGGCATCGCCCAGGGTGCGCAGCGGCAGCTCGACAGCATCACGACGCGCTTCGAGGCGCTGGCCGATGGCTCGCGCCACACGCTCGCTTCCTTCACCGAAACGCTCGAGCAACGCTCGTCAGCGCTGGTGGAGGAGTTGTCGCTGCGCCTGGCCCAGGCGCAGATGGTGCTGCAAGGCGAGCTGGCCGCGCGCGACCAGGAGCGGCAGGCGGCCGCCGCCGAAGTGACGGCCGAACTGCGCCGCAAGCTTTCCGACAGCCTGGTGCGCGACAACGCGCTGCTGGAAGAGCGCCATCGCCTGCTCGAAACCGTGCAAACCCTGCTCGGTGCGGTGAACCATGCCAGCACCGAACAGCGCGCCGCGATCGATGCGCTGGTCGCCGGGTCGGCCGAGGTGCTGGACCGCGTGGTCACGCGCTTCGGCGAGCAGGCCGGAACGGAATCGGCCCGGATGGCCGAGGTCGCCGCGCAGCTCGGCGCCGGCGCCGTCGAGGTGGCGAGCCTGGGCGAGGCCTTCGGCTTCGGCGTGCAGCTGTTCAGTCAATCGAACGACAAGCTGGCGACTCACCTGCAGCGCGTCGAGGGCGCGCTCAGCAAGTCCATCGCGCGCAGCGACGAGCAACTGGACTACTACGTGGCGCAGGCCAGGGAGGTCATCGACCTGAGCATCCTGTCGCAGAAGCAGATCGTCGAGGACCTGCAGCAGCTCGCCGGCAGCCGCTCGGCCGTGGGCAGCGAAGCGTGATGGCCGAAGAGCTCGACGGCGGCCTGGAGTCGGCGGTGCCGGTATGGGCCGCGTTCGGCGACCTGATGTCGGGTCTGGTCGGGGCCTTCGTGCTGATCCTGGTGTGCGCGCTCGGCATGCAGATGGAGCTCGTGACCAAGCTGGAAGCCGAGCTCAGACAGGGGCAGCTGGAGGCGCAGCGCTTGAAGGCGCTCGAGAAGGCGCTGGCCGGTCCTTTGGCGGCGGGCCGGGTGACGCTGGACAACGGCCGCATCGGCATCAGCGGCAGCCTGCTCTTTGCCGTCAATTCCGCCGAGCTCCAGCCCGAGGGCCGGCAACTGCTGAAGAGCCTGACCGCGCCGCTCGCCGCCTACCTCCAGGGCCGCGACGAGATCCTGATGGTGAGCGGCTTCACCGACGATCGCCAGGTGCGCGACGGCAACCGGCGCTTTGCCGACAACTGGGAACTGTCCGCGCAGCGGGCGCTGACGGTCACCCGGGCCCTGATCGAGGAAGGCATTCCGCCCGGCTCGGTGTTTGCCGCGGCCTTCGGCTCCGAGCAGGCCGTGGCATCGAATGCCGATGCCGACGGACGCGCCAGGAACCGGCGCGTCGAGATGGCGCCCGCGGCCCGCCCGTCCAATGCCCGCGCATCGCCCCATGAGTGAGGACAGCGCCAGCCTGGCGATCGAGGCATGGCGCCAGCGCGGCGACCATCGCTTCGATCCGGTGCGCTTTCGTTGGATCGAGGCGCTGGCCCGCCGAAGCGCCGGCTGCGAGGGGCCAGCGCGGCGTCTGCTGGAGCGAAAGCTGGCGCAGTTGCTGGCGGCGTACGGCGCGGATCTCGCAAGCGCAGAAAGCGCCGCGAGCGCCGATCAGCACCTCCCGCCGGCGCAAGGTCCGGCGCGGCGTGGACCGCTGGCCGAGCTGGTCGACGAGTTCGCCCGGCGCAAGCCGCCGCCCGTGGACGGGCCGGACGGCGGCGCTGCCGGCCAGGCGCTCAGCTACTTGCGCGGCACCTGGTCGAAGCTCAGCGCCGATCGGCGCCTGACGCAGTCGCGGGCCAAGCTCCCGCCCAATGCCGGCCCACTCCACTCGCACCAGCTGGTGCATCGGTCGCTGCTCCTGATGCGCGAGGTCTCGCCGGAATACCTGCACCAGTTCATGGCCTACGTCGACGCCCTGCTGTGGCTCGATCAGATGGCCGCTGCCAGCGCCCCGGCGGCCCCCGAGGCCGCGCGCGCCGAAAAGCCCCGCAGCAAGACCACGCGCCGCCGCAAAACCGGCTGACGCGCGCGGCGCTTTGCCGTTGTGCTGCAATGCCAGACATGCCCGAACCGACCCTGGACGCCCTGCGCCGCTACGCGGTGGCGCGCAGCCTGTTTGCGCCCACGACGCTGCCGCGTGCGATCCAGCGCCTGGGCTTCGTGCAGGCCGACCCGATCCGGGCCCCGGCGCGCGCGCAGGACCTGACGCTGCGCCATCGGGTGAAGGACTACCGCGCCGGCGACCTGGAGCAGCGCTACGCGCGGCTGGCGATCGAGGAAGACTGCCTGGTCAACTACGGCTTCCTGCCGCGCGAGCATCTCGCGCTGATGCATCCGCGCGAGCCCGGCCGCGCCTGGGATGCCGAGACCCGGCGCAAGGCGGCCGAGGTGCTGGCCTTCGTGCGCGAGCGCGGGCCGGTGCATCCGCGCGAGGTCGAGCGGCATTTCGCGCACGGCCGCATCACCAACTACTGGGGCGGTTCGAGCAACGCCAGCACCCACCTGCTCGACGGCATGCACTATCGCGGCATGCTGCGCGTGAAGCGGCGCGACAACGGCACCCGCGTCTACGAGGCGGTGACGCATCCGGCCGTCGACGACAGCCCGGGCGCCTGCGCGCGCCGCGCGGCCGCACTGGTCGAGCTGGTGGTGCGCAAGTACGCGCCCCTGCCGGCCGCCAGCCTGACCTACCTGGTGCGGCTGCTGGTCAACTATGGCGCGCCGCACCTGTCGGAACAGACGCAGGCGGCCTTGTGTCTGACCCGCGAAGCCCTTGCCAGCTGCCGCATCGACGGCACGACCTGGTATTGGCCGGCCGACGAGAACCCGGGCTCGCGCCGGCACGCGTCCGGCGACGCCTTGCGCCTGCTGGCGCCCTTCGACCCGGTGGTGTGGGATCGGCGCCGCTTCTAACTGCTGTGGGGCTGGACCTACCGCTTCGAGGCCTACATGCCGGCGCCGCAGCGAAAGTTCGGCTACTACGCACTGCCCGTGCTGTGGCACGACCGCGTGATCGGCTGGGCCAACGTCGCGCTGCATG
>DASXKG010000728.1:0-3074 GCA_036496965.1 Variovorax sp. | reverse complement strand
GGATTGCGCAGCGACCCCATCATGTCGCTGCCGTCGGCGACGGGCAGCATCTGCAGCGCCAGCGCCACCGCGGCGCCGCCGCTGCTGCCGCCGGCGGCGCGGCCCGGGTCCCAGGCATTGCCGGTGGCGCCGAAGACCTGGTTGTAGGTGTGCGAGCCGAGCCCGAACTCGGGCGTGTTGCTCTTGCCGACGAAGATCGAGCCGGCGCGGCGCATGCGTTCGACGACGATGGTGTCGTAGCTGGGCACATGGGTGGCCAGGCCTGCATAACCCATCGTGGTGGTGATGCCGATGGTCGCCGCCAGGTCCTTGGGCGCCTGGGGAAAGCCGTGCATCCAGCCCATGGATTCGCCGCGGCGCAACTGCTCGTCGCGCTGGTCGGCCTGGCGCAAGGCGCCCTCGGGATCCTGCAGAGAGACCAGGGCATTGACCTTCGGATTGAGGCGTTCGATCTGCCCCAGGTAAGCCGACATCACCTCGCGGCAGGACAGGCTGCGTGCGTGGATGGCTTTGGACAGCGCGATGGCGGACAGGGCGACGATTTCGGTGGGTTCCATGACGGTCTCTGTGGCTTCACCCGATGTTAGACGCCGTGCAGCGCAATTCCCGATCTACACGGTGAGCAGTCTCAATCGGCCGTTGTCCTGGCTGGGCCAGGGCTTTCTGCGGCTGGCGGCGCAGGAGCTGGCGGGGCTGCAGCAGAGCGCGCTCACCGGCGCGCGGGCGCGTCGTCCAATGGCAGCGTGAACCGGTGTATTTCCTCCCAGCGGCCACTCGCGTTCCCGATCAGCGCCGCGGAATTGCATTGCGCCTGCACGGGTCCGCTGGCCTCGAGCCGGGCTTCCAGCGCCGCAGCGGCGGCCTGCGCTTCGCTCGCATCGCCGTGCGCGACGGTGAGATGTGGAATCACGCCGGCGTGCTCGCCGCCGTAGGGTGGAAAGAGCGGAAAGGCGCGAACCAGCGCGGCCGTCATTTCGGCAAACGAATCAGCCGGCTCCGGCTGCAGATAGGCCGTGGCTGAAAAGCGACCGACCCTGCGCAGCCTGAAGGCGAAGGCCCGCACCTTGCCCAGCGCCGCGCCGGCGCGGGCGAGCAGCTCCGGCGTGATCTGCCGCGGATCCATGAAAGGGAACAGCAGCGTGATGTGCGCCGGCATGCCAAGCCTGGCTGTGGCATCGAAGCGCTCGCGAAGATCGGCGACCAGGCGCTCAGCCGCCGGCACGCAGACCACGAAGGCGGAAACGGGAGCGACCGCCACGGTTGATCCGGCACCTGGGCTGCCCACCTGCCCGGCTCCCGTCGTGCCAGTCAGCGCAGCGCCGCCAGCACCGCCGAGGTGGTCGTCACCTCGCCCAGGCGCGGGAAGATCTTGGTGACGCTGTTGCGGTGGGCGTCGGCATCGAGGTCGGTCATCGCATCGATGGCCAGCACCACGTTGTAGCCGAGCTCGTAGGCCGCACGCGCGGTCGACTCCACCCCGATGCTGGTCGAGATACCGACCAGCACGATCTGCGTGACGCCGCGGCGGCGCAGGTACTGGTCGAGCGAGGTGCCGAGAAAGGCGCCCCATTGCATCTTGGTCACGCGTTGGTCGCTGGCCTGGGCGTCGAGTTCGGGCACCAGCTGGGACCAGTCCGGCGGCAGCGCACCGCTGCGCCCGGGCGCATCGGTGCGGCCGGGCGCGACCCCGGCCACATTGACCAGGACCACCGGCCGGCCGTGCTCGCGAAACGCGCGCGCCAGTTGGCTCGCGCGATCGACGATGTCGGCGGCGGGATGGGCGGTGGGCAGGCCGACGATGCCCTTTTGCAGGTCGATGACCACGAGCGCGGTCACGGGATCGAGGGTGGCGAATGGCATGAAGACTCCGAAAGAGAAAGTGGATCAACAGGGATGTTCGGGACACGGCCGGCGCGGCGTGCTGTGCTGGAATTCTGCCCGTTTTGGCGGCCCGCGCGAGCGGCGCTGCTGGGGTGTGGGCGCCAGCCTGCTAAGTGCCGTCCGCGATCTCGTCGAACAGCGCGCAGAGCGTCTGCGGCATCGTGATGTGCGGGTTGTGGCTGGCGTCGAGCTCCTCGTAGCGCCAGCCGTCCTCGGTCTTGGCGCGCTCGGCGAACGGGCGGAAACCGTCTCCGGGGCCTGCCTTGGTGCAGTAGATGTAGGTGCGGGGCAGCCGATCGACCGCGCCGGTGAGCGCGAGCGGATGCTCGAAGGTCTTCAGCGGCTGCATGATGCGCCGCGGCAGCGCCCAGTCGAGATCGGTATGGCTGGTGTCCGGCGGCATCGGATTGGCCGGCACGCGCCAGCCCTCGCCCATGTCGAGCGCGCCCTCCAGCGCCCGGGCGCGCGCCGCCTCACCCGCCAGATCGAACACCGACTGGCCGTTGCGCGGCACGAAGGCATCGAGGTAGACCAGCTGCGCAATGCGCTCGTGCGCCCGATCGGCCACGCCGGTGGCGACCATGCCGCCATAGCTGTGGCCCACCAGGATGATGTCGCGCAGGTCCTCGAACTGGAGCACCGCCAGCACATCGGCGATATGCGCCTCCAGATCGATCTCGGGATGGGCGAGATGCGATCGCTCGCCGAGGCCGGTGTGCGTGGGGGTGAACAGCTCGTGGCCGCGCTGGCGCAGCAAGGGACGCATCTTCTTCCATGCCCAGGCGGAGGACCAAGCGCCGTGGACCACTACGAATGTCGCCATGTTTGTTGAACCTCGATGGGCGGGGTGCGTGGATGCTAGATGGTGGGGGGTGGGGGTGCAAGGGGTGGGGCGGTACAAGAACCGGCCCACGAGGCGCAGGCAAAGCAGACCGCCGCGACAACCGGTCTACGACGGCTCGACCTGTGCCCTCACGTTCCCCGCAATCTGACGTGCCGGCGCTTCGATGCCCCCTTATGGCGCTCGGGGCGCTGTCCCACTCGACCTCGACTGCTCGCTCGCCCGCACGAAGACGGCATCGGCTTTCGTGCTCGCAGCGCCTCGGCTGCCGCACCCAGGTTCAGCAGTGGGATGCACCGGGTCGAACTCAGTTCGTAGATTGCAGCATCTTTTCTCCCAGCATCTGTAGAAA
>DASXKG010000727.1:0-3583 GCA_036496965.1 Variovorax sp. | reverse complement strand
CGATCGACCAGGTTCGCATCGGCGCAATCGACATGGTGCGTGCCAACGCCGCAGCGTTCAACGAAATCGTGCCGGACTCGATGATCCCGTCGCTGCCGTTCCTGTTTCGCGACGTCGACCACTTCCGCAAGGTCATGTACGGCCCGACCGGCGACAAGATCCTGGCCGCCTTCGACAAGGCCGGCTTCGTCGGCCTCGCCTTCTACGAGAGCGGCGCCCGCTCGGTCTACGCCAAGAAGCCGATCAAGAGCGTGGCCGACATGAAAGGGCTCAAGCTGCGCGTGCAACCGTCCGACCTGATGGTGAGCCTGGTCAGCGCGATGGGTGCGTCGCCCACGCCGATGCCGCTGGCCGAGGTCTACACCGGCCTGAAGACCGGCCTGGTCGATGCCGCCGAGAACAACTACCCCTCCTACGAAGAATCCAAGCACTACGAGGCCGCGCCCTACTACTCCGAAACCATGCACGTGATGACCCCCGAGGTGCTGGTGTTCTCCAAGAAGATCTGGGACACGCTGCCGAAGGAAGAACAGGCGGCGATCCGGAAAGCGGCGAAGGACTCGGTGCCCTACTACGTGAGCCTCTGGGAGCCGCGCGAAAAGGATGCCAAGGCCGCTGTCATCAAGGGCGGCGCCAAGATCACCCCCGCCGCGGACATCGACCGCCAGGGCTTCGTGCAAGTCGAGAAGCCGGTCTGGGACAAGTTCGCCAATACGCCGGAGCTGAAGGCGCTGGTGAAGGAAATCGCGGACACCAAGTGATTTCCCGGCGATGAACCTGCTTACCCATCTGAATGCGAGGCTCTCGCGCTGGACGATGTACCTCGCCTGCGTTTGCCTCGTCGGCCTGCTCGGGGTGGTGGTCTACGGCGTGGTGCTTCGCTACGTCTTCAACGACGCGCCGCCCTATGTCGAACAAGTCGCGCTGCTGCTGGTGATTTCAGTCGCCATGTTCGGGGCTTCTGCAGGCGTGCGCGACGCCGGGCACATCGGCCTGGATTCGCTGGTGAAGATGCTGCCCCCCAGGGGGCAGTTCTGGTGCAGGTTCATCGTCTACCTGCTGAGCATCGCCTTCGCATTGCTGCTCTTCACCGGCGGCCTGGAAATGGCGGACTCGACCCACGACGCCACGATCCCGACACTGGGCGTGTCCGAGGCGTTTCGCTACGTGCCGGTGATGATGGCCGGCGTGCTCATCACCCTGTTTTCTCTCGAGCACCTGATTGCTCAGTTCACCGGCCATGAGGTGGTTCCATCATGGCATTGACGATCCTGTCCGTGAGTTTCCTGGTCTTCCTGTTGCTGGGAACACCGGTCGCCTTCGCGATCGGCCTGTCCTGCCTGGCCACCTTCGCCTACGAAGGGCTGCCCTTCGAGACCGCCATCCAGATGATGGTCTCGGGCATGAACGTGTTCTCGTTCCTGGCCATTCCCTTCTTCATCTTCTCCGGCGAGCTGATGCTGCACGGCGGCATCGCGGACAAGATCGTCGCCTTCGCGCGCAGCCTGGTCGGCCACTGGAAGGGCGGGCTGGGCCTGGCCAACGTGATGGCCTCGACGCTGTTCGGCGGCGTCTCGGGCTCGCCGGTGGCGGACACCTCGGCGATGGGCGGCGTGATGATCCCGATCATGAAGCGCGAGGGCTACAGCGCGGCCTATGCGGTCAACGTCACGACCCATGCCTCGCTGTCCGGTGCGCTGATGCCGACCTCGCACAACATGATCATCTATGCCTTCGCGGCGCAGGCCGCGGTGGGCGAGATCGCGGGCCATGTCATCAAGGGCGTGTCGATCGGCGACCTGATGTTCGCCGGCCTGATCCCGGTGTTCTGGATCATGGTGTGCATGCTGGTGGCCGCCTACTGGCAAGCCGCCAAGCACGGCTACCCGAAGCGGGCCGACGGCAGCACCATGCGCGAGCGCTTTCCGGGCTGGCCCACGGTGCTGCGCACCTTCGTCGCGGCGATCCCGGGACTGATGGTGATCGTCATCATCCTGGTCAGCGTGATGGAGGGGATCGCCACGGCGACCGAGGCGGCGGCGATCGCCGTGACCTACTCGCTGCTGCTGACCGTCGTCGTTTATCGGACCATGTCGCGCAAGAATCTGCTCCGCTCGCTGGCCAAGGCCTCCAAGACCACGGGCGTGATCCTGCTCCTGATCGGCGTGTCGAACATGCTGCGCTACCAGATGGCGTACCTGGAGATTCCCGACACCATCGAAGCCGCGCTGCTGGCCGCGACCAGCTCGCCCTGGCTGATGCTGCTGTACATCAACATCATCCAGATCTTCCTGGGCATCTTCCTGGACATGGCGGCGCATATCCTGATCACCACGCCGCTGTTCCTGCCGCTGGCCATCCAGATGGGCGTCGGCCCGGTCCAGTTCGGGATGATGCTGCTGTTGAACTGCGCGCTCGGCCTGGTGCATCCGCCCGTGGGCACGGTGCAGTTCATCGGCTGTGCGATCGGCAAGATATCGATCGGCGAAGCCACCAAGACCGCCTGGCCCTACTACCTGGCGATCTTCATCGCCATCACGCTGGTCACCTACGTGCCCTCCTTCTCGACCTGGCTGCCGAGCCTGATCACCGGGCACCCGGTGTTCTGACCATGATCGGCGTCTACGTGTCCAACGCCGAGAGCGGCGACATCTCCGTGCTGCGGCTGGATCCGCGAGACGGCAGCCTGGTGCCGGTGCAGAGCGTGGCCGTGGGCGGCGAGGTGATGCCGCTCGCGCTCAGCCCCGATCGGCGCCGCCTCTACGCCGCGCGCCGCTCGGAGCCGCGCGAGGCGCTGAGTTTCGCCATCGATGGCGAAAGCGGCGAGCTGAGCGCGCTCGGCGCGGCCGCGCTGCCGCACAGCATGGCCTACATCGCCACCGATCGCAGCGGCCGCTTCCTGCTCAGCGCCTCGTACGGCGGCAACCAGATCGCCGTCAGTCCCATCGACGCGCAGGGTGTGGTGCAGGCCGCGCAGCAAGTGATGCCGACCGGTCCGAATGCGCACGCGATCCAGGCCGATCCGTCGAATCGCTTCGTCTTCGCGAGCACCTTGGGCGCAGGCGTCTTGATGCAGTTGCGCTTCGATGCAGCCAGCGGCGAACTCCGACCCAACCAGCCGCCGACGCTCGAACCGCACCCGGCGGCGAGCCCGCGCCACTTCGTGTTCAGCCCCGATGCCCGCTTCGTCTACCTGCTCAACGAACTCGACGCCGCCATCGACGTGCTGGCCTTCGATGCCTCGGCCGGCACGCTGACGCCGCTGCAGACGATCGCTTCGCTGCCGCCCGGCTTCGGCGGCAAGCCGTGGGCCTCGGACATTCACCTCACGCCCGACGGCCGTTTTCTCTACAGCAGCGAGCGGCGTTCCGACACGCTGGCGGCCTTCCGCGTGGATGCCGCGAATGGCGGCCTCGCGCTGATCGGCCACGTGCCGACCGAGGCGCAACCGCGCGGCTTCCACGTGACGCCCGATGGCCGCTTCCTGATCGCCGCCGGCCAGGGTTCGCACCGGCTGGCGCTCTACGCCATCGATGCCGGCACCGGCGCGTTGCAAGCGCTCGGCCACTGTGCGGCCGGCCGG
>DASXKG010000726.1:0-1813 GCA_036496965.1 Variovorax sp. | reverse complement strand
CCAGAGCTTCGGCGTGACGGTGACGACGACGGCGACCCTGAACCCGAACTTCAGCCGCGTCGACGTGCAGGTGCGCGACGCGGACGACGCGCCGGTCCTGCGGCTGTCCACCGTGGTGGGACGCTACTGATGCGAAGGTCCCGTGGATTCACCTTGATCGAGCTCCTGGTCGCCATTGCGGCCATGGCGCTGCTGGCACTCATGAGCTGGCGCGGACTCGACGCCATGGGACGCGCCCAGGCGCTGAACCGCGAACGCGGAGATGCCGTGCTGACGCTGCAGACTTCGCTGGCGCAGTGGGGCGCGGACCTCGACGCCACGGTGGCGCTCTCGCGGACCACCGCGATCGACTGGAACGGCACGGTGCTGCGGCTGACACGGCGCGGCAGCGACAGGGACAGCGAGCAGCCGGTGGTCTACGTCGTGGCCTGGCTGCTGCGCCCCGACGCTTCGGGCGCTGGCAGTTGGCGCCGCTGGCAGTCGCCCGGCTTCACCAGCCATGCGGAATGGCAGCAGGCCTGGGACGGCGCCGCCGCCTGGGCCTCGGATGGGCAGGCCACGGACAGCGGCGGTGCCGAGGTCGGCCTGGTTCCGCTCGCGGACTGGCAGCTGGCTTACTTTCGCAACGGCAACTGGGGGCCGGCCGTGAGTGCCGAAACGCTCGGCGCAACGACGCCGCTGCCGGACGGCGTGCGGCTGGTGCTGAGCCTTCCGCCCGGCAGCGCCCTGGCCGGCACGCTGACGCGCGACTGGGTGCGCCCCACGCTGACGGTGCCCAAGTCATGACCAGGAAGCAACATTCGGGGGCGGCCCTGCTGACAGCGATGCTGACGGTCACGCTGGTCGCGACCTTCGCCGCCTCCGCGATCTGGCAGCAATGGCGGGCAGCCGAGGTCGAGGGCGCCGAAAGGGCGCGGATACAGGCGGGCTGGGTGCTGGTCGGCGCGCTCGACTGGTCGCGGCTGATCATGCGCGAGGACGCCCGGGCGGGAGGCCCGGATTCGCTTTCCGAGCCCTGGGCGGTGCCCTTGGCCGAGGCCAAGCTGACCACCTTCCTGGCGGCGGACAAGAACGTCTCGAGCGATTCGCTCGAGGGCCTGCCCGAGGCCTACCTGTCGGGGCGCATCATCGATGCCCAGTCGAAGCTGAACGTGCTGGACCTGGTGGACCACGGCACGCCGGTGACCACCTCGGTGGCCACCTTCAACAAGCTGTTCCAACTGCTCGGCCTGCCCGCGCAGGAACTGTCGCTGATGGTGCAGAACCTGCAACAGGCCCTGCCCGCCAACGCCGCCGTGCCGGATCTGGCCGGCACCGCCAGCGCGGCGAGCGATGCCACAGCCGCGGCCGCGGCGGCCGCCGCATCCGGCGCCTCCGCCAGCGCGACCACCGCCGCCGCCACGAGTGCCGCGGCCACAGCGGCGACGGCCGCGGCGGCTGCGGCCGCCGCCGCCACGGCATCGGCGAACAGCAGCGCTTCGGCGGCCGGCCCGCTGTTTCCGCAGCGCGAGTCCGAACTCGGCTGGCTCGGCCTTTCGCCCAGCACCGTCGCGGCACTCGAGCCTTATGTCACCGTGCTGCCGGTGTTCACCCCGCTCAACCTCAACACCGCCAGTGCCGAAGCCATCTTCGCCAGCATGCCGGCGCTGGACATGGCCAGTGCCCAGCGGCTGGTGGCGGCCCGTGCCCAGAGCGCCTTCAAGACGCTGGAAGCTGCCAGCGCGCTCGTGCCACAGGGGGGCACCGTATTCAATCCCACGCAGCACAGCGTCTCGAGCCGCTTCTTCGAGGTGCGGGCGCGGCTGCGCATCGA
>DASXKG010000725.1:0-10651 GCA_036496965.1 Variovorax sp. | reverse complement strand
ACCGAACCGTCATTGAGCCGCTGCAGGTTCTCGACCCCGCCGCTCGACGTGCGCAGCTCGAGCCGGATGCCGTTGGCGCGCAGGATCTCCTGGTAGCGCAAGCCGAAACGGTGGTAGGCCCCGTCCTCCACGCCGGTGCTCATCACCAGCGAGCGCGGCGGCGCCGGACTGACGAAGTGCACGATCGCCCAGACGATGGCGGTGATCACGGCAATCAGCGCCATCCAGAGGGCTAGGCGGCGCCCATGTGGAAGTGTCGGCAATGTCGGTGGCCTCATGGCTTCACGGCGCAATACTCGGAGCAGATGCCGAGTTCGCAATGCCGCCGGACCTCCGAGAATCCGGCGGTTTGCAATGCGCCCAGCACCGACTCGGGCGGGATACAGACCTCGATCGTGTCCCAGTAGTAGCGCCACAGTTCCGCGCTGTCGCTGCGCCGGGCGACCCACTTGGCGATCACGGGGACCACGCCGCGCATGTAGGCCTTGAGCAGCGAGGCGCCGAGGCGCCCGGCGGGCTTGGTGATCTCGAGCACCAGCAGCCGGCCGCCCGGACGCAGCACCCGATGAAACTCCGCGAAGGCGGCGTTGACATCGGCGATGTGGCGCAGCGCATAGCCCATGCTGATGAAGTCGCTGCTCGCATCCGGGCGCGGCAGCGCTTCGGCCCGGCCGCGAACCAATTCGACGCCCGGCAGCGCGACCTGGCCCAGCATGCCGGGACTCGGGTCCACGCCGACCAGCCGCCCCTCGGGGCCGATCAGCGCCAACGCCTCGCGCGCGACCAGGCCGGTGCCGATGCCGACGTCGAGCACTTGCGCGCCGGCCTGCAACCCGGCGCGGCGCAGCGCCGAACGCCGATACCAGGGACCCGAGCCCAGCGCGAGCACACGCTCGATGCGGTCGTAGTCCGGCGCCGTGTCGTCGAAGATGCGGCGCAGATACTGGACGTGCTCGGCCTCATCGCGGTAGTAGTCGGGCAGCGGGGCGTGAGGGGCCAGCACCTCGGCGGGCGCGGGCAGTGGGCTTGGGTGGGGCATCGGGCCATTATGCGAGGCGACAACCAGGGCGCAGGCCGGTGCTACTCTCGCCTGCATGTTCAACCCCACCCAAGATGAAGTGCGCCGCTTCTTCTGCGGCGTCTTCGCCAAGAGCCGCCGCGCCGAGCCGATGGAAGCGCTCGAGGTCATCGCCAGCCGATGGATCGACGAGCATCCCGAGTACCACGCCGATCTCGCCGACGCCGATGCGGCGGTGGCACGCGTCTACGATGGCAGCGACGGCCGCGAGAATCCCTTCCTGCACCTGTCGATGCACCTGTCGATCAGCGAACAGTGCTCCATCGACCAGCCGCGCGGCATCCGCCAGGCGGTCGAACTGCTGGCGGCGCGCCGCGAGTCGCTGCTGGACGCCCACCACGAGGCCATGGAATGCCTCGGCCAGATGATGTGGGAGAGCCAGCGTGCCGGCCGGCCACCCGACGGTGACGCCTACGTGGCCTGCGTGCAGCGGCGCGCCACCCGGGACTGATGGGGCGCGTTCAGTTCTCCGTATGGAAGCGCGATTCCGGCACCGTCTTGACGTCGCCGGGCAGCGAGCTGATGTAGCTCGCGAGTTCTTTCAGTTCGGCGTTGGAATACTTCTTGGCCTGGCCGCTCATCACGCCGTTCGAACGGCCGCGTTCGATGCCGCTGCCGACCTTGTACGCCCTGAGTGCGGCAAAGAGGTAGTCCGGATGCTGGCCCGCAAGCTTCGGCACGGTGCCATCGTTGGGGGTATTGAAATTGGCACCATGGCACTTGGTGCAGGAATTGTCCTTGTCGCGCATGATCAGTGCCTGCACGGCTTCGCTGGGCGCCGCGGCAACCGCCGGCGGGGGCGCATCGCCTTCGGCCACGCCGAGCTGGCTGTAGTAGGCGGCCAGATCGGCGATGTCCTGTTCGCTCAGTGAAGCGGCAATGGCGCGCATGGTGGGGTGCTTGCGGTCGCCTTCCTGGTACTCGGTCAACGCGGCGGTGATGTAGGTGGCGCTCTGCCCGGCGATCTTGGGCACCTTGTAGATCTCGGGGAAGGTGGTCTGGTAGCCGATGATGCCGTGGCAGCCCATGCACATGGCGATCTTCTTTTCGCCGGCTGCGGCGTTGCCGGTGACTTTCTGAGCCTGGGCCGAGAGCGTCACGCAAGCGACAGCAAGGGCAAACACCGTGGTCAACAACTTGTTCATTTTGCGCGCACAATCTCGTGGAGCTACCGATATTCTGATCAACATTCGATTATATGCAGGGGTCCTGCACGGACCCGGCGCGAAGCACGCGGTGCCGCGCCATGCAGCCCGATCGGTGTCTTCTTTCAACCACCCTGCGCCACGCCATCCATGAAATTCAAGGGTTCAGACAACTACGTCGCCACTCAGGATCTGATGCTTGCGGTCAATGCCGCCATCACGCTCAAACGACCGCTGCTCGTCAAGGGCGAGCCGGGCACCGGCAAGACGATGCTCGCCGAAGAGGTGGCCCAGGCGCTCGGACTGCCGCTTCTGCAATGGCACATCAAGTCGACCACCAAGGCACAGCAGGGCCTCTACGAATACGACGCGGTGAGCCGGCTGCGCGACTCGCAGCTCAAGGACCTCGACGGTGGCGAACGGGTCAGCGACATCCACAACTACATCGTCAAGGGCGTGCTGTGGCAGGCCTTCACGGCGGATCAGCCGGTGGCGCTCCTGATCGACGAAATCGACAAGGCCGACATCGAATTTCCGAACGACCTCCTGCGCGAAATCGACCGCATGGAGTTCTATTGCTACGAGACCCGCGAACTGATCCGCGCCAAGCACCGGCCGGTGGTGTTCATCACCTCCAACAACGAGAAGGAACTGCCCGACGCCTTCCTGCGCCGCTGCTTCTTCCACTACATCAAGTTCCCTGATTCGGAAACGATGAAGAGCATCATCGCGGTCCACTTCCCCGGGCTGAAGCAGACGCTGCTCGCCGCGGCGATGAAGACCTTCTACGACGTGCGCAACCTGCCCGGCCTGAAGAAGAAGCCCTCGACCTCCGAACTGCTCGACTGGCTCAAGCTGCTGGTGGCCGAGGACATTCCGCTGGAGGCGCTGCAGAGCAAGGACGACAAGGTCGCGGTGCCGCCGCTGGTCGGCGCGCTGCTCAAGAACGAACAGGACGTGACCCTGTTCGAAAAGCTGGTGTTCATGCAGCGGAACAACCGCTGAAGCAGCGGCGAGGACATCCACCATGGCCTTTGTCGAGCCCGTGACGCTGAAGGCGCGCGGCGTCGCGCTGGTGCCGCTGGCGCTCGCCCATGAAGAAGGCCTGCGGGCCGCCGCCGCGGATGGCGAATTGTGGAAGCTTCGCGTCACCTCGGTGCCCGAGCCGCAGGACACCCGCAGCTACATCGAGAGCGCGCTGCAGATGCGCGAAGCCGGCAACCGCTTCGCCTTCGCCGTGACCGACGAGGCCAGCGGGACGGTGCTCGGCAGCACCAGCTTCCACGACATCCTGCCGGCGGTGAAGCGCGTCGAGATCGGCTACACCTGGTACGCCTCGCGCTGCCAGCGCACGCATGTCAACACCACCTGCAAGTACCTGATGCTCGCGCACGCCTTCGACACGCTCGGCTGCCACGTGGTGGGCTGGCGCACCGACAACTTCAACCACGCCTCGCAGCGCGCCATCGAGCGGCTCGGCGCGCGCAAGGACGGCGTGATCCGCGGTCACGCGCTGCGCCGGGACGGCACGATCCGCGACACCGTCATGTACAGCCTGCGCGCCGGCGAATGGCCTGAAGTGCGGGCCCAGCTGCTCTATCTGCTGGACAAGCCGCGCGCCCCTTCCCTCCAGGAGTGATTCGCCATGCTGATCGACTTCTTCTACACACTGCGCTCGGCCAAGCTGCCGGTGTCGGTCAAGGAATACCTCACCCTGCTCGAGGCGTTGCAGGCCGATGTGGTCGGTCCGAACTCCGAAGGCGCCTGCGGCCTGGACGACTTCTACTTCCTCTCACGCACCGCGCTCGTGAAGGACGAGAAGCACTACGACAAGTTCGACCGCGCCTTCGCCGCCTACTTCAAGGGCGTCGAGATGCTGGCCGACTTCACCAAGGAGGTGCCGCTCGACTGGCTGCGCAAGACGCTGGAGCGCGAGTTCACCGCCGAGGAGAAGGCCAAGATCGAGAAGATGGGCTGGGACGAGCTCATGGAAACCCTCAAGAAGCGCTTCGAGGAGCAGAAGGAGCGCCACGAGGGCGGCAACAAGTGGATCGGCACCGGCGGCACCTCGCCCTTCGGCCACGGCGGCTACAACCCGCAGGGCGTGCGCATCGGCGGCGCCGGCAAGAACAAGAGCGCAGTGAAGGTCTGGGACCAGCGCGCCTACAAGGACTACGACGACAGCCAGGAACTGGGCACGCGCAACATCAAGATCGCGCTGCGACGGCTGCGCAAGTTCGCCCGCGAGGGCCACGAGGAAGAGCTGGACCTGGACGACACCATCCACTCGACCGCGGCCAATGCCGGCTACCTCGACATCAAGATGCGGCCCGAGCGGCACAACAACGTCAAGGTGCTGCTGCTGATGGACGTGGGCGGCACGATGGACGAGCACATCCAGCGTGTGGAGGAGCTGTTCTCGGCCGTCAAGACCGAGTTCAAGCACCTGGAGTTCTATTACTTCCACAACTGCGTCTACGACTTCATGTGGAAGAACAACCGGCGCCGCTTCTCCGAGAAGTTCCCGACGCTGGACATCATTCGCAAGTACAACAAGGACTACAAGCTGATCTTCGTCGGCGACGCGACGATGAGTCCCTACGAGATCCTGCAGCCGGGCGGCAGCGTCGAGTACAACAACGAGGAGTCGGGCGCGGAGTGGATCCAGCGGCTGACGCACGCCTTCCCGAAGTTTGCCTGGGTCAATCCCGAACCCCAGGGCGTCTGGCAATATCGCCAGAGCATCGCGGTGATACAACAGTTGATGTCGCACCGCATGTATCCGCTCACGCTGCGCGGACTCGAGGACGCGATGCGATTGCTGTCCAAGTAGTCAGCCTGGCGGGCCGCCGCTGCACGGCGGAGTTGCAAATCGGCGACGGAAAAACCACCCAAAATGAATCTTTATGTTACAGTAAAACTTAAGGTTTCATAAGAGTTTTCAGGGAGTCCGAGAACATGAGGAGCCGCCGCCGTGTCAGCACTGATGAAGTTTCCAAACGAAGCGGTGGTTGAAGCGCCGCCGCGGGCGGCCGAGTACGTCATCCGCGGCGTGCACCTGCCGTTCGACGAACTCGTGAACCGTTCTCTCCTCAGCGCGGAAAAGTGCGCGAGCCTTCGCGAGCAGCTGCTGGCAGGCAAGCCCTATCCGCACCTGGTGATCAAGGACATCTTCAATCCCCGGCTGCTCGAACTTGTGGTCGAGGAGTTCGACGACCTGCCGGCCGGCCACTGGGCGGACGTGAAGAGTCGCTACGAATCGCACCGTCGATCGGTCTTCGGGGCCGAGATGGGCCCGGCCACGCAGCTCTATTTCCAGGTGGTGAACTCCGGCTGGTTCGCCGAGTGGCTGGCTGCCATCATCGGCGCGGAGAACCTGCTGCCCGACCCCAAGTTGTGGGGCGGCGGCCTGCACGAGAGCCGCACCGGCTCCGCCTTCGCGGTGCATCGCGACTTCAACCACCATCCGGTGCTCGGGCTGAAGAACGAGATGGTCTTCATCACCTACCTCAACAAGGGTTGGGATCCATCCTGGGGCTCGGCACTGGAGCTGTGGGACAAGAAGGCGAACCAGTGCGTGACCATGGTGCAGCCGGAGTTCGGGCACACCATCTTGCTGCCGCACGGGCCTGACAGCTACCACGGCTACACCCACCCGCTGAATGCCGCGGACGGCCGCCCGCGGCGTTCCGTCGCCGCCTACTACTACACGAGCCCGCTGGCAGGCAAGCAGCATGCCTTCGAGGGTACGGCCTTCATGCGCAAGCAGGGCATCGACCGGTTCAAGGCCTTTGCACGCATGGTCACGCCGCCCGTGGTCTGGACTTTGGCGCGAAAAGTCAAACAGCGCTGACTAGCCCCCACGCTCCTCACTTCGTGTAGTCGCTGCCCCCCGAGGGGGCCCAGGCCGCCTTGGGGCGGCCCGGCGTCGGCCTGAGAGAAACCGGGCCGCCTCGGCCCGGAAACGTCCATGCATGCTGTCAAAATCGCCGCATGCTCAGGATGGTCCGATGGGTCGCGCCGGCGTCAATGCCGGCGTTCTTGTTTGCAGCCGTCCTGGTTCTGACAGGTTGCAGCCTGTTGTCCCCGAAGGAGACGGCAGATTCCGATGCGACCGGCAGCGCGGTGGCAGGCGCAGCCCATGGATCCCAAGGCGGGTCCTTCACGGTCGACGTGGTCGCACCCGACTCGGTGCGCGACTACCTGGTGCGCCATCTCGAAATCCAGCGCTATCGCCAGCTCGACGATCTCGGTGCGGTCGAGGTTTCGCGCCTGATGGTCGCCGCCGAGGCCAATGCCCGCGAACTGCTCGGCACGCTCGGCTACTTCACGCCCAGGCTCACGCTCGAACTGAAGGAAACCCCCGGGGCCAAGGCGCCGCGCGAGGTGCGCATCACGGTCGAACCCGGCGAGGTCACGCGCATCGGCAGCGTGCAGATCGACTTTGCCGGCCCGATCGCCGAGGAGGCAGCGGTGGCCGCCCGGCGCGAGCAGATCCGCGCGGCATGGACCCTGCGCCAGGGCCAGCCCTTCAACCAGCAGGCCTGGGACAGCGCCAAGGCCGCCGCGCTGCGCAACATGACGGCCCGGCGCTATCCGACCGGCAGCATCTTCGCGAGCCAGGCCCTGATCGATGCCGACACCAGCAGGGCCTTGCTCAGCGTGACCTACCAGTCGGGGCCCGCCTATCGCTTCGGACCGCTGGTGGTGCACGGCAGCCAGCGCTACGACAGCGACATCGTGCGCCGTCTCGCGCGCCTGCCCAGCGGCGCGGACTACGACCAGCAGCAACTGCTCGACGCCCAGCAGCGGCTGGCCAGCAGCGGCTACTTCAATTCGGTCTTCCTGACGCTGGATACGCAGGGCGATAACCCGCTGGCCGCGCCGGTGGTCGCGCAGCTGACCGAGGCCCCGCTGCAGCGGGTGGTGCTGGGCGTCGGCTTCACCACCGACAGCGGTCCGCGGCTGTCGATCGACCATTCGTACAACGAGCTTCCGGTGCTCGGCTGGCGCGCGGTGTCCAAGCTCTCCATCGACAAGGACACCAAGTCCCTGGGCACCGACTGGACCGCCGTGCCGGACGACGACGGTTGGCGCTCCTTCGGCTCGGCGCTGCTCAAGAGCGAAGTCTCGGGCAGCTTCACGCTCGACAGCGGACGGCTGCGCGGCGGTCGCAGCCAGGCGGCCGACCACATCGACCGCAGCTACTTTCTCCAGTACGACTACGCACAGAATCACGGCTTCGACGCGCCGCCCTCGGCCTCGGCCCTGAGCATCAACTGGGGCTGGACCGGCCGCTATTTCGACAGCATCGCGGCGCCGAGCCGCGGCCAGGGCGTGGCGCTGGAACTCGGCGCGGGCTACACGCTGACCGGCGAGCGGCTGCCCTTCACCCGCACCTATGTGCGCTGGATCGGCTTCATTCCGGCCGACAAGGTGGAGAACGAGGACAAGACCCAGTCGCGCACCGCACGCATCCAGCTGCGGGCCGAGGTGGGGGCCGTCAACGCGGCCGATCGCGCGCAGATTCCGAGCACGTTGAACTTCCTCACCGGCGGGGACACCACGGTGCGCGGCTACAGCTACCGGTCGATCGGCACAGTGCAGCCCGATGGCCAGGTCATCGCCGGCCGCTTCCTCGCGGTGACCAGCGTCGAATACCAGCGGCCGGTGGTCTACAGCGGGCAGTTGACCCCCTGGGAAAGCGTCGCCTTCGTCGACGTCGGCGCGGTGGCGGACAAGCCCGCCGACTTCCAGGCCAAGGTCGGCGTCGGCGTCGGTGCGCGCTGGGCCAGCCCGGTCGGGCCGGTGCAGATGGACGTGGCCTACGGGGTCCAGGCGCACGAGTTCAGGCTGCACTTTCGCCTCGGCTTCACTTTCTGAACCCGAGCCCGCATGACGACGAACGAGGAAGAATCCACAGCTGGCGACCCGGCGCCGGCCCCGACGCCGCCGCGGCGCCGCTCGCTCGGCGTTCGCCTGCTGCGGCGGCTGGCCTGGTCCGTCGCCGGCCTGGTCGCGCTGGTGGCGCTGCTGACGGCGGGCGCCTGGTGGTGGCTCGGGTCGGACCACTCGCTGGCCTTTGCGCTGGCCCAGACCGCCCGCCACCTGCCGGCCGGGCAGACGCTGCAAAGCCGCGATGTGAGCGGCTCGCTGCGCGCCGGCGGCCACATCGGCTGGCTGCGTTGGCAAAGCGACAGCCTGGCGGTGGAAGTGAGCGACGCGCGCATCGGCTGGCAGCTGGCGCCGTTGCTGCGGCGCCGGGTGCAACTGGGCGAGGTGCATGCGGGCCAGCTGCTGATCGAACGCCGCGGGCCGGCCGACAGCAAACCGGTCGAGCCGCTCACCCAGCTCGTGCTGCCGGTCGAGGTCGAACTGCCCTTCCAGATCGACGACTTGCGCTGGGCCGGGCCGCCGATGCTGCAGGCGACGCAGCTCAAGGGCAGCTACCGGTATGCCAACCAGCAGCACCAACTGGAAATCACCGGCGTGGACATCGCCGACGGCCACTACGGCGCCCAGCTGACGCTGCAGGGCCCGGCGCCGATGGCGATCGACGCCTCGCTCGACGGCCGGGTACGGGCCCTGCTGGCCCAGGACCGCAGCATCGGCGTACTGGCCAATGCCAGCATCAAGGGAACGCTGGCCGGCGCGCAAGCACGGCTGGCCATCGACGCGCATCTGCAACCTGTGGATGAAGATTCGGAGACACCGATGCAGGCGCAGGTGCAGGCGAACATCGCCCCGTGGCAGGCGCAGCCGGTGATCGATGCCAAGGCCCAATTGCAGAACGTCGACCTGGCTCGCCTCTGGCCCGAGGCGCCGACCACCCTGCTCAGCGGCAGCCTCGACGCCGGACCCGACCCGGTGCTCGCCGACGCCAGCCAAAGCTGGCACATGCAGGCCGACATCCGCAACGACATGGCCGGGCCCTGGGACAGCGCCGAGTTGCCGGTGGAGCAGCTCCAGGCGCGCGCTGGCTACGACGGCACGACCTGGACGCTGCCCGAGGCCACGCTGCGCGTCGGCGGCGGCCGCGTCGACGCCCAGGGCAGCTGGAGCCCGGCGCCGGCACCCTGGCAGCTCAGCGCGACCATCACGGGCGTGCAGCCGGGAGCGCTGCACAGCGAACTCGCGGGCGCACCGGTGACGGGGCGGGTCAAGGCCGAGCAGCGCGATGCGGAGGTGGCGTTCGACCTCGCGCTGCAGGCCCAGGGCGGGGCCGGGGCGATGGGGCTGCGACTCGAACGCGCGCAGGGCCAGGGCCGGTGGCAGAACCAGGTGCTGGACCTGAGCGGCCTGCGCATCGAAGCCGATGGCGGCAGCCTCGACGGGCGGCTGCAGCTGCACATCGACGACCAGGCCGGCAGCGGCCGGCTGAACCTGGTCGTTCCTGGCGGCAGTGCGCGGGTCGAAGGCCGGATCAAGCCCAACGCCGGCGATGGCACGGTCCAGGCCCGCGTCGACGATGCGGCCGCCCTGCAGCGCTGGATCGCCGGCCTGCCGGAATTGGAGTCGATCTTTGCCGGCACCACGATGCAAGGCAACGCAAGCCTCGACGCGACCTGGCGCGGAGGCTGGCAGGCCGTGGCACGTCGGCTGCAGAACGCGAACCAGCCGGCCCCGCGCGGCAGCGCCGAGCCAACGCTGCAGGCCACCCTGAGCGTCCCCAAGCTCGATTTGCTGCTGCCGGGCGCCGAGCCGGGACCCGCGTCCGCGGTCCAACTGAGCGCGGTGCGGGCCGAGGTCGCCGGCAGCCTGGCGCAGGCCACGCTGTCGCTGAAGGGCGATGCCGCCACCGGCAACCAGAAGATCGCGCTCGAGACGCGTGCCAGCGGCGGCATCGAGCGCGCCGACCAGTGGCATGCCGGCATCGCCAGCCTGCGCCTTCAAGTGCAGGACAGCACCCAGCCCGACACCGGGCCCTGGGTGCTGGAACTCAGCCATCCCCTCAGCGCCACCGTCCGCAGCACGGCCGGCGCCGAACCAGTGCTGGCCATCGAGGCATCCGCCGGCGCCGCGACGCTCAAGGGACCGGCGCCGGGAACGGTGCAGATCGACTGGGAGCCGCTGCGCTTCAGCCGCAGCGGCGGCGAGAGCGCTCGGGCCTTCCGGCTGCAATCGAAGGGTCGCCTGCAAGGCCTGCCCATGGCCTGGGCGGGGGCGCTGGGCGGCGCCGACACCCTGGACCGTGCCGGCTTCAGCGGCGACCTGAAGTTCAACGGCGATTGGGACATCAATGCCACCGACACGCTGCGCGCGCATGCGCGCCTGACCCGCGAAAGCGGCGACCTGAGCGTGCAGGCAGGCGAAGCCGCGCTGGTCACGCGCATCACCAGCCACGGCACCGGCACCGCCAGCGAGACCACCATGGACGCCGCCGGCCAGGGCGCCAGCACGCCCGCCGGCCTGACGCGCGCCGAACTGG
>DASXKG010000724.1:0-8141 GCA_036496965.1 Variovorax sp. | reverse complement strand
GTTTTCGGCGGTGGCGCGCATCGCGCGGCCTAGCTTGGTGTAGTTGACCAGCCAGCTCAGGATGGCCAGGCAGACCGCCGTCACCGCCAGGATCATCACCTGCGTGGGCGAGATCACGGCGCCGCCGAGGTGGATCGGCGTGGTCGACAGCAGGTTCGGATAGGCCTTGTTGGTCGGCTTCCAGATGATCATGGCCAGCGTCTGCAACAGGATCGACATGCCGATGGCGGTGATCAGGGGCGCCAGCTTCGGACTGTTGCGCAGCGGCCGGTAGGCCACCTTCTCGATCACGAAGTTGAGCGTGGCGGCCACCACGCAGGCGATGAGGAGGGCGATCAGCAGGACCAGCCAGCCCGGGGTGTTGGGCATGGACTCCTTCATCAGCCCGATGATGGTCCAACTGGTCAGGGCCCCGACCATGAGGACTTCACCGTGCGCGAAGTTGATGAGATTGATAATGCCGTACACCATCGTATAGCCCAGGGCTATCAACGCGTACATGCTGCCCAAAACCAGACCGTTGATGATCTGCTGCAGCAAGGTGTCCATAGAGATTCCTAGTTGTGTGCCGGCACGCCGGGAAAGCGTCCCAACTGGCCCAAGCGCACCCGATCGGCGCCTTGGAACTACTTAGCAAAAAACCCGCCAACCATTGTGTGACGGCGGGTTTGTTACGGCTTTGTTGAGCGGGATTTTAGGCACGCAACATCGCCGTTCTGGTGCATATCGTCCCGGGGTTTTCCCGCTGTCCAGCGCCACGGGCACCGTGATGGCGCAAGGAAGTACCGGCCCTGGCACGCTGGCGTATCAGCGCGAAAGTCCGCCCAAACGCCGAAGTCAGCCAGACTTCAGCTTGCCGCTTCGTTGCGCTGGCGCAATTCGCGCAGCTTCTGCGCGATCCGGATTTCCAGGCCGCGCTCGACCGGGCGGTAGAAAGGCGGCGGATTCAATCCATCCGGCAGGTAGCTTTCGCCGGCAGCGAAACCACCCTCCTCGTCATGGGCGTAGCGATAGCCCTTGCCGTAGTCCAGCTGCTTCATGAGGCGGGTCGGCGCATTGCGCAAATGCATCGGAACCGCACGCGTGCCGTCCGAGCGGATCAGCGCCTTCACCTCGTTGTAGGCTTGGTAGAGGGCATTGGACTTCGGCGCGACCGCGAGATAGACCACGCACTCGGCCAGCGCCAGTTCTCCTTCGGGAGAGCCGAGCCGCTCGTAGACCTCGGCGGCATCCAGCGCCAGGCGCAATGCGCGCGGGTCGGCCAGGCCGATGTCTTCGCTGGCCATGCGCACCAGCCGGCGGGCCATGTAGCGTGGATCGGCACCGCCATCGAGCATGCGCACGAACCAGTACAGCGCCGCATCCGGATCGCTGCCGCGCACGGATTTGTGCAGCGCGGAGACGGTGTCGTAGAACTGGTCGCCACCCTTGTCGTAGCGGCGCATGCGCTCGCCGAGCACCCGCAGCAGCCATTCGTCGCCGATCGCCCCGAGCTTCTCCGCGCCCGCGGCGACCGACAGCGTCTCCAGGGTGTTGAGCAGGCGGCGGGCGTCACCGTCCGCATAGGCCACCAGCCGCTCGACGGCCGAGGCCTCGATCGCCGGCACCGCATGGATGGCCTGGGCGCGTTCGACAATCTTCTTCAGGTCGTCCTCGCCGAGCGGCTGCAGCACATAGACGGCCGCCCGCGACAGCAGGGCCGAGTTGACCTCGAACGAAGGGTTCTCGGTGGTCGCGCCGATGAAGGTGAAAAGGCCCGACTCCACGTGCGGCAGGAAGGCATCCTGCTGGCTCTTGTTGAAGCGATGCACCTCGTCGACGAAGACGATGGTGCGGCGCTGTTCCAGCCCGTCGCGCGCGGCGGTGGCACGTTCGACCGCCTCCCGGATGTCCTTCACGCCGCCCAGCACCGCGCTGATGCTGAGGAACTGCGCATCGAAGGCATCGGCCATCAGGCGCGCGATCGTGGTCTTGCCGGTGCCCGGCGGTCCCCACAGGATGCACGAATGCGGCTGGCCCGATTCGAAGGCGATGCGCAGCGGCATGCCGGGCCCGAGCAACTGCTGCTGGCCGATCACCTCGCCCAGGGTCCTGGGACGGAGTCGTTCAGCGAGGGGTTGGTGCGTCGTGGCCATGGCAAGCGAAGGTTTCCGCCCGGCGGGCGTGCGCGCGAGGCACGATGGGCGTTGCGCGCTACTGGCGGATCACGTCGGCGCCGGCCGGCGCCTTGAACTGGAAGGTGCCGGGCGGCAGCACCGGATTGACCTCGACCTGGCCGAACTTCAGCAGCGAACGCTGGCCGAAGCTGTCGAGGATCTCGAGCGCGGCCAGCGCATCGCCCTGGAAGCCGATCTGCACGCCCTGCAACTGGCCCTCCTTGTTCTTGGGCGTTGCCTTGACCCACTGCAGGCCGTCACGATCCGGTGCGTCCTCGAGCGTGTAGTCGGCCTGCAGCGCGCGCAGATCGGGCGCCGCCGCGATCAGCGCCGCGGGGGTCGCGCCGAGCGCCTGGGCCTGCTTGCGCTGCGTGACCTGGTTCAGGTCGGCGTCGTAGAGCCAGAGCGAGTCGCCGTCGGCCACGATGGTCTGCGCGAAGGGCTTCTGGTAGTCGAACCTGAACTTGCCGGGACGCTGGAACGCGAAGCTGCCGCTCGAGGTCTTGGCGCGCGATGTCTCGCCGTCCTTGGGCGGGGGCGTCACGGTCTGGGTGAACTCGGCCCTTCCGGAACGGGCGTTCTTCACGAAGGCCTCGAGGCTGGCCAGGCCACCGGCCCAGGCACCACCGGCCACGGCAGCCAGCAGACCGGCCACGACCATTTTTTTCATCGACTTCATCGCTCCCCGCTCATTCCGAACGCGCGGGCACGAGGATCTCGCGCTGGCCGCTTGTGCTCATGGCGCTCACCAGTCCGGCGTTTTCCATGTCCTCGACCAGGCGTGCGGCGCGGTTGTAGCCGATCTTCAGATGGCGCTGCACCAGCGAGATGCTGGCCTTGCGGTTCTTCAGCACCACCTCGACCGCCTGGTCGTACATGGGATCCTTCTCGCCGCCGTCGGCGCTGCCGCCTTCGCCCAGCAGGTCACCCTCGCCATCGACGGTGCCGCCTTCGAGCACGCCCTCGATGTAGTCCGGTTCGCCCTGCGACTTCAGGTAGGCCACCACGCGGTGCACTTCCTCGTCGCTCACGAAGGCACCATGCACGCGAATCGGCAGCCCGGTACCGCTGGGCATGTAGAGCATGTCGCCCATGCCCAGCAAGGCCTCGGCACCCATCTGGTCGAGGATGGTGCGCGAATCGATCTTGCTCGACACCTGGAAGGCGATGCGGGTCGGGATGTTGGCCTTGATCAGGCCGGTGATCACGTCCACGCTGGGCCGCTGGGTCGCCAGGATCAGGTGGATGCCGGCCGCGCGCGCCTTCTGTGCCAGCCGGGCGATCAGTTCCTCGATCTTCTTGCCGACCACCATCATCAGGTCGGCGAGTTCGTCGATCACCACCACGATGTGCGGCTCGCGCGCCAGCGGCTCGGGGCTGTCGGGGGTCAGGCTGAAGGGGTTGTAGATGAACTCCTCGCGCGCCTTGGCCTCGTCGATCTTGGCGTTGTAGCCGGCCAGGTTGCGCACGCCCAGCTTGCTCAACAGCTTGTAGCGGCGCTCCATCTCGGCCACGCACCAGTTCAGGCCATGGGCCGCCTGGCGCATGTCGGTCACGACCGGCGCGAGCAGGTGCGGGATGCCTTCGTAGACCGACATCTCGAGCATCTTCGGGTCGATCATGAGCAGGCGCACATCGCGCGCCTCGGCCTTGTACAGGAGACTCAGGATCATCGCGTTGATGCCCACCGACTTGCCCGAGCCGGTGGTGCCGGCGACCAGCACGTGCGGCATCTTGGCCAGGTCGGCCACCACCGGATTGCCGATGATGTCCTTGCCGAGACCCATCGTGAGCATCGACTTGCCCTCGTTGTAGACCTGCGAGCCGAGGATCTCGCTGAGCCTGATCGATTGCCGCTTGGCGTTCGGCAGTTCGAGCGCCATGTAGTTCTTGCCGGGAATGGTCTCGACGACACGGATCGACACCAGCGACAGCGAGCGCGCCAGGTCCTTCGCGAGGCCGACGATCTGCGAGCCCTTGACGCCGGTGGCGGGCTCGATCTCGTAGCGGGTGATCACCGGGCCGGGCGAAGCCAGCACCACGCGCACCTCGACGCCGAAGTCCTTGAGCTTCTTCTCGATCAGGCGCGAGGTCATCTCCAGCGTGTCGGCCGACACCGTCTCCTGGCGCGCCTGCGCCGCATCGAGCAGGTCGACCTGCGGCAGCTTGCTGTCGGGCAGTTCACGGAAGAGCGGCTTCTGGCGCTCCTTGACCACCCGGTCGCTCTTGGGCACTTCGGCCAGCGCCGGCTCGATCTGCACCGGCGGCGAAGGCGCGCGTCGTTTGGGTCGCGGCAGGATGCGCAGTTCTTCCCCGGGCGCCTCGCTGTCGCTGCCCTGATCGATCGAGCTGAGTTCCTCGCGTTCGCGTACGGCCTTGCGGCCCATGGCGAGATCCTGCGCGATCTCGCGCTTTTCGCGCCGGGTCTCGAACAGCGCGTACAGGCGCGCGCCGATGCGCTCCGCGATCTGCCCCCAGGAGAAGCGGAACACCAGCGCCGAACCGATCACCCCCCCGGCGATGGCGATCAGCGCCGAGCCCGTGAAGCCCATCCACTTCACGCTCGCCGGCCCGACCAGGTAGCCGAGCACCCCGCCGCCGTGGCCCGGCAGGCGGAACTCGAGCCGGTACAGGCGCGACCATTCGAGCACCGCGCTGGCGCACAGCAACAGCAGCAGGCCGAACCAGAACGCCAGGCGGCTGCGATTGAAAGGTCCGCGTGGCGCTTGCTCCGAGGCCGCCGCGGCCGCCTCGCCGCCGCGCATCCAGCCGGCCAGCGAAGAAAGCCAGACCCGCAGGGCCGCCCCCAGACACCACCAGACCGAGTAGCCGGCCAGGAAGTAGCTGGCGTCGGCGAGCCAGGCGCCGATGCGGCCGCCCCAGTTCTTGACATCCGCGCCGGTGCCGGAGGTCGACCAGGCGGGGTCCGAGGGGGTAAAACTCAGCATCGCCAGCAGCCAGAAAAGGAGCAGCACCAAGCCTGCGATCAGCGTGAGTTCCTGTGCAAAGCGGATGGCGCGCAGCCGTACCGGCTGCGCCGCGTCCGGGGACGTCTGAAGGGTATTGAGCGAATAGGTCATGGCACACATGCCGTCCGGCCCCCAGTATCGGGCAGGCGGTCCGGCAAGACTACAACGAAGATGAGCGCGGCCGCGTTGTCCGGGCCGGCGAAATCGAGGCCGGCGCGCCGCTGCGCTGCCGGCCGGCAAGTCAGGTGAGCGATGAGAGTCGTTCCTTGACGATCATCGAGCCATCGGGCTGGGTCTGGACGAAGCCGCGCTCCTCCAGATCTTTCATGACGCGGCTGACCATCTCGCGCGAGGCGCCGACCATCTTGGCCAGGTCCTGGCGCGAGATCTTGTCGCGCACCTTGAGGTTGCCCTCGCCGTCATCGACCGCGAACTCCAGCAGCGAGCGGGCGACGCGGCCGTACACGTCCATCAGCGCCAGCGACTCGATCTTGCGATCGGCATGGCGCAGCCGCGCCACCAGTCCGCGCATGATGTTGTAGGACATGGAGGAGTTCTCGGGCAGGCAGCGCGCGAAGGAGTCGCGGTCGAGCATCAGCACGTCGGTCTGGATCTCCGTGCGCACCGTGGCCGAATGCGGCTCGTCGTCGATCATGCTCATCTCGCCGACGTAGTCGCCCGGATGCAGCGTTGCCAGGATGACCTCGCGACCGCGGCTGTCGGTACTCATGACACGCGCACGGCCGGTCAGGATGATGTAGAGGGCATCCGACTTCTTGCCTTGTTCGACCACCACTTCGGCGCGCTTGAAGCGCTTCTTGACGATTGCGTCGGCGATGCTCGCGGACTGCGCGGGCGTCAGCGCAGCGAACAACGGCACACGGCGGAGCAATTCAAGATTGGACAGCATCGACATTCATCAATCCCCGATGTCGGCGCAATTCGGATAGCCATGCATTCCTACAATCACGCCCATTGAAACGAGCCTCCGAACGGTCTTGAACCGAACGGTGATACTCCATATCTAAAAGGCCACCCTCAAAATGTACACGCTGATGCAGCGTCAATCCTAGGTTTTCTACTCATGTCGTCCACCCCACGCCACGCCAAGGTCCTCATTCTCGGCTCCGGTCCTGCCGGCTACACCGCCGCCGTCTATGCGGCCCGTGCCAACCTCGAACCGCTGCTGGTCACCGGCATGGCCCAGGGCGGCCAGCTCATGACCACCACCGATGTCGACAACTGGCCGGCCGACGTGCACGGCGTGCAGGGCCCTGAGCTGATGCAACGCTTCCTGGAGCATGCCGAGCGCTTCAAGACCGAAATCGTCTTCGACCACATCAACAAGGTCGATTTCAGCAAGCGCCCGTTCGCCCTGACCGGCGACAGCCACAGCTACACCTGCGACGCGCTGGTAATCGCCACCGGCGCCTCGGCCAAGTACCTGGGCCTGCCTTCGGAGCAGCACTTCATGGGACGGGGCGTTTCCGGCTGCGCCACCTGCGACGGCTTCTTCTACAAGGAGCAGGAGGTCTGCGTGATCGGCGGGGGCAACACCGCGGTGGAAGAGGCGCTGTACCTGTCGAACATTGCCAGCCAGGTCACGCTGGTGCATCGGCGCGACAAGTTCCGCGCCGAGCCGATCCTGATCGACAAGCTGCACGAGCGCGTGGCGCAGGGCAAGATCGTGCTGAAGACCCACAACCAGCTGGACGAGGTGCTGGGCGACGACTCGGGCGTGACCGGCATCCGGCTGAAGAACACGCAGACCGGTGCCACCGAACAGCTGGACCTGAAGGGTTGCTTCATCGCCATCGGCCATCATCCCAACACCGACATCTTCCAGGGCCAGCTGGAGATGAAGGACGGCTACATCCTGACCCGCGCCGGGTTGCAGGGGTTCGCGACCATGACCAGCGTGCCGGGCGTGTTTGCCGCGGGCGACGTGCAGGACCATGTGTACCGCCAGGCGATCACCAGCGCCGGCACGGGCTGCATGGCCGCCCTGGACGCGCAGCGCTTTCTCGAGCAGGAATAGGCAGTGGCGGCCAAGGCTCGGCTATAATCTCAGGCTTTGCCGAAATTGGCCCCCCAAGGGAAGGGCTAGAGCGCGGCAAGCCGGGCTACCGCCACCCGTTTTTGGCGAGGTCAAGCTGCAAAACACCGCCGCGAGCACTTCGAGCTTGCCGCCGGTGCCAGCTGTTCAAGAAAGAGTATCCCTATGGCACGCGTCTGCGAAGTCACGGGCAAAGGCCCGATGGTCGGAAACAACGTTTCCCACGCCAACAACAAAACCAAGCGCCGGTTCCTGCCGAACCTGCAATACCGCCGTTTCTGGGTCGAGACCGAAAACCGCTGGGTTCGCCTGCGCGTTTCGAGCGCAGCGCTGCGCCTGATCGACAAGAACGGCATCGACGCCGTGCTCGCGGACCTGCGCGCACGCGGCCAAGCCTAAGGAGAGATCATGGCAACGAGCAAAGGCGGACGCGAAAAGATCAAGCTGGAATCCACCGCGGGTACCGGCCACTTCTATACGACCAGCAAGAACAAGAAGACGATGCCTGAAAAGATGTCGATCATGAAGTTCGACCCCAAGGCGCGCAAGCACGTCGAATACAAGGAAATCAAGCTGAAGTGATTCGGCCCGATCCAACAAAAAACCCCGCTCGATTGAGCGGGGTTTTTTTATGTGCCTCTTGCGGTCGGAGTAGCCCTGCCCCTTCGGGAAATCCCACGGAACCGGCTTTGCCGGGCCGTAGGGATTGCCCCCCGGTAGGGGGGTGCCCGAGCTACACGCAGTGAGCGAGGCTGGGGGGCGAGCAACAATCAGCTGCGGGCTGCACGCAGGCGGGTCGAGAACTCGCGCAAGCCGGCTATGCCGCTGGCCTCGGCGCGGTGGCACCAGGCGGCCAGGTCGGCGGCCAGCTGCTCGCGCGAATGCGAGGTGTTGAGCCAGAGCTGGCGCAGCTCTTCACGCATGGTGACCATCTTGTCGAGCACCGGGTGGGCGGCACGC
>DASXKG010000723.1:0-2982 GCA_036496965.1 Variovorax sp. | reverse complement strand
CCTGGATGCATCGGTCTCCGGCACGTCGCGGCCATTTGCCTCCTACATCGAGGACATGCTGGCCAACCTGCCTCAGGAGACGGTGGCATTCATGATCCGTGCGTCGGTGCTGGACAGCATGACGGCCGATCTGTGCCGTGCAGTCACGGGTGTTCTCGACAGCGGCGAACTACTCACGAACGGGGCCAGGCGACAGTTGCTGCTCGAACCGCTCGACAGCGACGGGCAGTGGTTCCGCTTCCATCGCTTGCTGCTCGACTACCTGCGACAGAGACTGCTGGCGAGCTATCCCGCCGAAGCGGCAGAATTGCACCGTCGCGCGTTCGGCTGGTATGCCCGGCATGAGCTGTGGACCGATGCGGCTCGGCACGCGATCGCCTCCGGTGACACCGACCAGGCGATCGAGTGGGTCGCCCGCTGCGGCATGACGCTGGTCAAGCAGGGCGATCTGCTGACTTTGCTCGGTTGGCAACGCCAGTTTCCGGCCGACCTCATGCGCGGCCAGATCAAGGTCCGGCTCGCCATCGCCTGGGGCATGGCCTTGGCCATGCGCTTCGACAGTGCGTTGGCCATGCTCCAGCAGGCCGAGCAGGATGCACGGGCCCACAAGACGGCCGAAGAACTCGCCGATGTGCTGTGGGAATGCCAGGCGGTGCGCGCCGTTGTGCTTGCGCTCAGCGACGACACCGCCGCGGCATTGGACCTCGCTGAAGCGTGTATCGAGCGGCCGAGCGCCGATGCCTGGAATACCAACGTGCTGTCGAATGTGCTGCGCTTTGCGCGCTGGAAGGCCGATGATCCGGACGGGGTGCACGCTGCGCCGTGGATCCCCTACTCCTTCGAGGAGGATCGGCGCAACGTCTTCTCATCGGTCTATCGATATAGCCTGCTCGGCTTGGCAGAGCTGGACCAGGCGCACTTCGAGCTCGCCGAACGCCATGCGCAGGACGCGATGCGCCTGGCCGTGCAGCATGTCGGTCCGAAGTCCGGCGCAGCGGCGCTCTGCGCGCCGCTCCTGGCGGAACTGCAATACGAACAGGGCCGGCTCGACGAGGCGGAGAGCTGGATCATCGACCGGATTGCGCTCATCGACACCGTCGTGCTGCTGGATTGCGTGCTGCAAACCTACCGTGTCCTGACGCGTATCGCGGTGTCGCGCTCGAATATCGAGCATGCCTATGCGTTGTCGGCCCAGGCCGAATCTCTGGGCTACAACCGCAAATGGGATCGACTGGTGGCGGCCGTGCTGCTGGATCGAACCAGGCTCTACGTTTCCGAAGGCAGGCTGAGCGAGGCCTCGGCGTGCGTGGTGCGCCTCGAGCGATTGGCGACGAACAGCCCGGTTTCAGGGCCTTGCGCGCTCACAGAGATCCACCGCGATCGCGCCCTCGCGCAAGCCGAGCTGTTGTTCGCGCAAAACCGCCTGTCGGACGCCGCGGACATCCTGGAACGACTTCAGCGGGAGGCCCAAGCCGCGAACAGCAGGCGCATGTTCATGCAGCTGGGAACTTCGTTGGCACTGGCACGAATGGCGTCGAACGATGCTGACCGCGGTTTGCTGACGCTGCGTGGTGTCCTCGAAGTCGCTGCAAGCTCCGGCGCCTACCGTTCCATCCTGGATGCCGGAGCGGACATCTTGCCGTTGCTCGAGCGCTTCAAGGCGAGTTCCCGTTGCACGAAGGCGTTGGAGCCTTGCGTGGAGCGGCTGATCTCCGGTTGCCAGCGCAAGAGCATGTCGGCGAGTCCGGCGGATGCCGCCGCAGAACTGTCCGAGACGCTGAGCCCGCGCGAGCGCAGCATCCTCGTGTTGATCGCCGAGGGTCAATCCAACAAGGAGGTCGCCCGGCTCCTTGGGGTTGCACCTGAGACGGTGAAATCGCACATGAAGAACATCTTCATCAAGTTGTCCGTCGAGCGGCGCGCGCAGGCCGTGGCGCGGGCACGAAGCCTGGGATTGCTGGAAAGTTCCTGAGCTGCAAGGCAGGACCCCATCGGGGACCCATGAGCGATTCTTCGCGCCTAGAACGCGCTCTTCGTGCAGCCACCGTCCACCCGAAGCGCCGCCCCCGTGGTCCCTGAGGAGAGCGGGCTGGCGATGTAGGCCACCATGGAGGCGATCTCCTCGGGCGCTTCGAAGCGCTTGATGAGGGAGGTCGGGCGCGCCTTGTCGAAGAATTCCTTCTCGAAGGCATCGAAGGACTTGCCGTCGGCCTTGGCGAGCGCCTCGACGAATTCGCCCACGCCGCGCGACCGGGTCGGACCGGGAAGGATGCTGTTGACGGTGATGCCGGTTCCGGCCACCGCCTCGGCCAGGCCGCGCGAGACCGCCAACTGGGCTGTCTTCGTCATGCCGTAGTGGATCATCTCGGCCGGAATCTGCACCGCGCTTTCGCTGGAGATGAAGATGATGCGGCCCCAGTCGGCGCGTCGCATCCCGGGCAGGACCAGGCGCGCCAGACGCACGCCGCTCAGGACATTGACCTCGAAGAAGCGCGTCCAGTCCTCGTCCGGAATCTCTTCGAAGGGCTTGGGCTCGAAGATGCCGAGGTTGTTGACCAGAATCTCGATGCCGGGATGCCTGGCCACCAGGGCCAGGGCGGCGGCGGCCTGGCTGAGGTCGCCGGCGAAGCCCATGACTTCGCCGCCGGGCGCGGCCCTGATCCGGGCCACGGCGCTGTCGACCGAAGCCTGGGAGCGCCCGTTGACGATCACGCGGGCGCCCTCCGCGGCCAGTGCCACCGCGATGGCGTGTCCGATGCCTGCCGTGCTGCCGGAAACCAGGGCCAGCCTGCCCCTGAGTTGGAGATCCATGTGGGTGTGCCTTTCAACAACGGAGAGAAAGCATCATTCGTCCAGGAAATCTGTTCACCTGGTGCCGGAATTTATGTCAAGCGCTGCCAAGCCGTCCAGCAGTGCCTTGTGAAAGGCCCGTGGGTCCTGAATCTGCGGGGCCTGTCCGAACTCGGGACAAGCTTCCGAAGG
>DASXKG010000722.1:0-3147 GCA_036496965.1 Variovorax sp. | reverse complement strand
CGCCTGAGCGAGCCGGCGCAGCTCGACAAGCTGCTCGACCAGACGGCCTACGAGAAGTTCTCCGCCGAAAGCTGAGCCGCATGCCGATGACCGCTTCGTCCCACCTGCCCACGCTCGACGAACTCGAGAACCCGCGCGAATTCATCGCCCGCCACATCGGCATCGAGGCCGCCGACGAAGCGCGCATGCTGTCGGCGATCGGCTCCACGAACCGCGCCGAACTGATCGACGGCATCGTGCCGCCGGACATCCGGCGCAGCCGCCCGATGCGCCTGCCGGCACCGGTGACCGAAGACCACGCGCTGGCCGAACTGAAGGCGATCGCGGCGAAAAACAAGGTGGCGAGGAGTTTCATCGGCCAGGGCTATCACGGCACGCACACGCCCGGCGTCATCTTGCGCAATATCCTCGAGAACCCCGCCTGGTACACCGCCTACACCCCCTACCAGGCCGAGATCTCGCAGGGCCGCATGGAGGCGCTGGTCAATTTCCAGACCATGGTCTGCGACCTCACCGGGATGGCCATCGCCAACGCCTCGATGCTCGACGAGGCCACGGCCGCGGCCGAAGCCATGACGCTGGCGCAGCGCAGCGTCAAGAGCAAGAGCCACGTGTTCCTGGTGGCGGGTGACTGCCATCCGCAGACCATCGAGGTGATCCGCACCCGCGCTGCGCCGCTGGGCATCGAGATCAAGGTCAGCACCGCCTCCGAGACGCTGCCGCAACTGATGGCCGGCGGCGACTACTTCGGCGTGCTGGCGCAGTACCCGGCCACCACCGGGCAGGTGCACGACCTGCGCCCGCTCGCCGCCCAGGCCCACCAACGCCATGCGGCCTTCTGCGTGGCCGCCGACCTGCTGGCGCTGACGCTGCTGGTGCCTCCCGGCGAGTGGGATGCCGACATCGTGTGCGGCACCACGCAGCGCTTCGGCATGCCGATGTGCAACGGCGGCCCGCATGCGGCCTACCTGGCCTGCCGCGACGCGTACAAGCGCTCGCTGCCGGGGCGGCTGGTCGGGGTCAGCGTCGACACGCACGGGCAGCCTGCCCTGCGCCTCGCGCTGCAAACGCGCGAGCAGCATATCCGGCGCGAGAAGGCCACCTCCAACATCTGCACCGCCCAGGTGCTGCCGGCAGTGGTGGCGAGCATGTATGCGGTCTACCACGGGCCGGAGGGCCTGAAGCGCATCGCCCAGCGGGTCGCCGCGCTCACGGCCATCTTCGCGACCGGCCTGCAGCAGATGGGGCTCGCGCCGGTCAATGCGACGGCCTTCGATTCGCTCACCATCCGCACCGGCGACGACACCGCGAAGATCCTCGAGCGGGCGCAGTCGGCCGGCGTCAACCTGCGGCACCGGCTGCAGCATCACCTCGGTGTCTCGCTCGACGAGACCACCACCCGTGCCGACGTCGAGATGCTGTGGACCCTGTTCGCACCCGCCGGCCGGCAGCTGCCGCGCTTCGACGAACTGGCGGGCAGCACCGTGTCGCGCATTCCGGCCGAGCTGCAGCGCCACAGTGCCTTCCTGACGCATCCCGTGTTCAACACGCACAAGAGCGAAACGGCCATGCTGCGCTACATCCGCAGCCTGAGCGACAAGGACCTGGCGCTCGACCGCAGCATGATCCCCCTGGGCAGCTGCACCATGAAGCTGAATGCGACCAGCGAGATGATCCCGATCACCTGGCCCGAGTTCGCGAACATCCATCCCTTCGCGCCGGCCGACCAGTTGCGCGGCTATGCGCAGCTCGACGCGCAGCTGCGCGCCTGGCTGTGCGAGGCGACCGGCTATGCCGGCATCAGCCTGCAGCCGAACGCCGGCTCGCAGGGCGAGTACGCGGGCCTGCTGGCCATCAAGGCCTTTCACGAAGCGCGCGGCGAAGGCCATCGCAAGGTCTGCCTGATTCCGTCCTCCGCGCACGGCACCAACCCGGCCAGCGCCCACATGGCCGGCATGCAGGTGGTGGTGACCGCCTGCGACGACGCCGGCAACGTCGACATGGACGACCTGAAGCGCGCCTGCGACAAGCACGGCGCGCAACTCGCGGCCGTGATGATCACCTACCCGAGCACCCATGGCGTGTTCGAGACCCGGGTGAAGGAACTCTGCGAGATCGTGCACGCACATGGCGGCCGGGTCTACGTCGACGGCGCCAACATGAATGCCCTGGTCGGCGTGGCCGCACCGGGCGAATTCGGCGGCGACGTGAGCCACCTGAACCTGCACAAGACCTTCTGCATCCCGCATGGCGGCGGCGGTCCCGGCGTCGGGCCGGTCTGCGTGGTCGAGGACCTGGTGCCTTATCTGCCGGGGCATGCGACGGCCGCGGTGCCCTCGGACGGCGTCGGGGCCATATCCGCCGCGCCTTTGGGCAATGCAGCGGTGCTGCCCATCAGCTGGATGTACTGCCGCATGATGGGCGCCCAGGGCCTGCAGGCCGCGACCGAGACCGCCATCCTGAGCGCCAACTACATCAGCGCCCGCCTCAAGGACCATTTCCCGACGCTGTATGCCAGCCCGAACGGCCATGTCGCGCACGAATGCATCCTCGACCTGCGTCCGCTCAAGAACGCCACCGGCGTGACGGCCGAAGACGTCGCCAAACGGCTGATCGACTATGGCTTCCACGCGCCGACGCTCAGCTTCCCGGTGCCGGGCACGCTGATGGTCGAGCCGACCGAGAGCGAGCCGCTGGCCGAGCTGGATCGCTTCATCGACGCGATGATCGCCATCCGGGGCGAGATCCGGCGCGTCGAGGAAGGCGTCTGGCCGCGCGAGGACAACCCGCTGAAGAACGCGCCGCATACCGCCGCCAGCCTGCTGGCCGGCGAATGGGCGCATCCCTATTCGCGCGAACTGGGCGGTTTTCCGCTGGCGGCCCTGCGCCAGGCCAAGTACTGGCCGCCGATCGGCCGGGTCGACAACGTGTATGGCGACCGCAACCTGTTCTGCAGCTGCGTGCCGGTGGACGCGTACGCCGACAGCTGAAGGCGAAGGCAGCCGGGTCGTACATATTTTTACAATGACCCTGCCCCATCCTGTCGATTCTGTCCCTGCCCGTTCGACGTCCCATCAGAGCCCGGATCTGCGCGGTCGAATCCGACCGGGGTCCGGA
The DNA here is from genome assembly GCA_036496965.1 of Variovorax sp. Lineage (GTDB taxonomy): Bacteria > Pseudomonadota > Gammaproteobacteria > Burkholderiales > Burkholderiaceae_C > Variovorax. The sequence continues at coordinate 30 of DASXKG010000722.1, read as the reverse complement.
CTCCGACTCAAAGGAGCAATGACATGCGAT
>DASXKG010000721.1:0-20936 GCA_036496965.1 Variovorax sp. | reverse complement strand
CTGAAGCTCTGTGTCGAAGCCCAGCGCCGCTGTGGTTGGCGCAGGGTCCACGGCAACGGCGCATCTCTATCTCGCTGCCAATGGCGCTGACATCACTGCCATGTGAAGTGTGAAAGCGTCCACTAACTTCACTGTCAACCCGCGTGGGATTGACTGCCATGGCGAGCTGGAGTCACTGCCCAAGCACGCGGATCGCAGTTTTACCGCGCCCTGGGCCTGCCCGTGGGAAGGGATTCTTGGGGACATCGCGCCAAACGCGAGTGATTTCGAGAATAATTCTCATTTTGCAAGTTCTGGATTCCGCGGGTGACCACAATGACCGGCGCGGCCTCGGCCGCCATCAGCCTCGATCAGCTTCCGATCCATCAATGGGCCACGGTGCTGGATGTATTGCGGCCGGCGGACAGCGAGAGCCACGACGTGGTGCTGCGCCTGACCGAAATCGGCTTCGTGCCTGGCGAAGCGGTGCGCATCGTGGCCGCCGGCGTGCCGGGGCGCGAGCCGCTGGCCGTGCGCCTCGGCCACACCACCTTCGCGCTGCGCCGCCATGAGGCGGCATGGGTCCGGGTGACGCCCGGAGCGCCCAGCCATGGTTGAAGCAATCCTCAACTTCCAGCCTCGCGCAGCTGGCGCGAGCCGGCCGCCGGGGCGCATCGCGCTGCTGGGCAATCCGAATTGCGGCAAGACCGCGCTGTTCAATCTGCTGACGGGCAGCCGGCAGAAGGTCGCCAACTACGCCGGCGTCACCGTCGAGCGCAAGGAGGGCCTGCTGCGCACCGCCTCGGGGCGGCGCGTGTACGTGCTGGACCTGCCGGGTGCCTACAGCCTGAATGCGCTGTCGGCCGACGAGGCGGTGACGCGTGACGTGGTCACCGGCAAGAGCCCGGAGGCGCTGCCCGACCTGCTGGTCTGCGTCACCGACGCCACCAACCTGCGGCTCAATCTGCGGCTGGTGCTGGAGGCCAAGCGGCTGGGCCTGCCGATGGTGGTGGCGCTGAACATGTCCGACATGGCCAGCAAGCTGGGCATCGTGGTCGATGCGGCTGCGCTGGCGCGCGAGCTCGGCGTGCCGGTGATCGAAACCGTCGGCGTGCACAGTGGCGGCGCCCAGGGCCTGATCGAAGCGCTCGATGCCCCGGTCGCCACGGCCACGCCGCTGCCTTATGAAGCGCCCGGGCTGGACGAGGTGCTCGACACGCAGCGCGAGGTGCGCCGCATCCTCTCCGTGGCAGTGCGGGAGCCGGCCGGCAGCCTCGCCACCAGCGACCGTATCGACCGCGTCGTGATGCATCCGGTATGGGGCGTGCTGGTACTGGCAGTGACGATGTTCCTGATGTTCCAGGCCGTGTTCAGCTGGGCCGAAGTGCCGATGGACGCCATCAAGGGCGCCACCACGGCGTTCGGCGAGATCATCAGGCAGCATCTGCCGGGCGGCATGCTGCAGAGCCTGCTGGTGGACGGCATCATCGCCGGCGTCGGCAGCGTGATCGTCTTTCTGCCGCAGATCCTGATCCTGTTCCTGTTCATCCTGGCGCTGGAGGATTCCGGCTACCTGCCGCGCGCGGCTTTCCTGCTCGACCGGGTGATGGGCACGGTGGGGCTTTCGGGGCGCTCCTTCATTCCGCTGCTGTCGAGCTTTGCCTGCGCCATTCCCGGCGTGATGGCCACGCGCACCATCAGCAACTGGCGCGATCGCATCACCACGATCATGATCGCGCCGCTGATGACCTGTTCGGCGCGGCTGCCGGTGTATGCGCTGTTGATCGCGGCCTTCATCCCGGCGCGTACCGTGGCCGGTGTGTTCAATCTGCAAGGGGTGGTGCTGTTCGCGCTGTACCTGTTCGGCATCGTCTCGGCGATGGCTGTGGCCTGGGTCATGAAGCGTTTCCGCGACAACCAGCGGCAGTCGCCGCTCATGATGGAGCTGCCGGCCTACCGCTGGCCCAACCTGCGCAACCTGGCGCTGGGACTCCACGAACGGGCCTGGATCTTCATTCAGCGGGTCGGCACGATCATCCTCACGCTGACGATCCTGCTGTGGTTCCTGTCGACCTTTCCAGCGCCGCCCGAGGGTGCAACGGGCCCCGCGATCCAGTACAGCCTGGCCGGCACGATCGGTCGCGGGCTGGAGCATGTCTTCGCGCCGATCGGCTTCAACTGGCAGATCTCGATTGCGCTGGTGCCGGGCATGGCTGCGCGCGAAGTGGCCGTGGGCGCGCTCGGCACCGTGTATGCGCTGTCGGCGACCGGCAACGACGTCGCCGGGCAACTGGCGCCGCTCATTGCGGGGAGCTGGTCGCTGGCCACGGCGCTGTCGCTGCTGGTCTGGTATGTCTTTGCGCCGCAATGCGTGTCGACCTTGGCCGCCGTCAAGCGCGAGACCGGTTCCTGGCGCTATGTCTGGATCATGGCTGGCTATCTGTTCGCACTGGCCTATATTGCGTGCTGGATCACCTACCACGCGACACTAGCCCTGACAGGAGGATGAGATGACCCAGCAGATCATCGTCGCGCTGATCGTGGCCCTGGCCGCCTTCTATGCGCTGTGGCGCTGGATGCCCGCCGGCTGGCGGCGCGCAGCGGCCGGCAAGCTGGCCACCGGCTCGCAGCGCGCGGGCCTGGTCGATGCCGAGCAGGCGCAACGGCTGGCGCAGACCCTTTCGAAGTCTTCCGGCTGCGGCGCCTGCGACAGTTGCGGCAGTTGCGCGACGCCGGGCGCCGCCCAGGGCGCGAGCCCCGAGACGCCCTTGGCGCGCCCGCGCTGATTGCGGTCGGTGCCGGCCCACATCCTGATTGCAGGCGGTGGCATCGCGGGCCTCGCGAGCGCGCTCGCGCTCGGCCGGCGCCGTCATCGCGTCGACCTGCTCGAGCAGGCGGTGGCCTTCGGCGAGGTCGGCGCCGGGATCCAGCTCGGGCCCAACGTCACGCGGCGGCTGCAGGCGCTCGGCGTGTGGGAACCGCTCACGCGCGTGGCGGCGCGGCCCGACGCGCTGGTGGTGCGCAGCGCAACCGATGGCGCGGAAATCGCCCGCATGGCGCTCGGCAACGCGATGCTGCGCAGCTATGCCGCACCCTATCTCTGCGTGCATCGCGCCGACCTGCACGCGCTGCTGCTGGCGGCGGTGCGCGGCGGCGGCGCGGCCAAGCTGACCACCGGGGCGCAGGTGTCGCAGGTGGTAGCGAGCGCCGACGCGGTCTGCGCGTCGACCACCGACGCCAGGACCTGGGAAGGCGACGCGCTGATCGGCGCCGATGGCCTCTGGAGCACGGTGCGTTCGCGGGTGGTGGCGGCGGATACGCCGCCGCGGCCCACGGGCCACACGGCCTGGCGTGCGCTGGTCGATCAGTCGGCGCTGCCGGCGCCCTTGCGCAGCAACCAGGTCGCCATCTGGCTCGGCCCGCGCCTGCATGGCGTGGCCTATCCGGTGCGCCGTGGCGATGCACTCAACGTCGTGGTGCTGGCCGAGTCGGCGCCGATCGGCGATGCGCGCGACTGGGACCAGGCGACGAGCGTGGCTGCACTCCAGGCGGCGACGGGCAAGAGCGGGGCCGGACTGCAGGCGCTGCTGGAAGCGGTGCCCGCATGGCGCGCCTGGACCCTCAACGACCGGCCGCCGCTGAGCCATCCCGCGCAGATGGTGGACGAGCGCGTCGCCCTGGTCGGCGATGCCGCGCATCCGATGCTGCCCTACCTGGCGCAGGGTGCTGGCATGGCGATCGAGGACGCCGTGGCGCTGGCCGAGGCGCTGGATGGCGGCGGCGCGGCCGAGGTGCCCGCGGCCTGGTCGCGCTATGCCGCCGCCCGCTGGCAACGCAATGCGGCGGTGCAGGTCCGCGCACGGCGCAACGGCGCGATCTTCCATGCCACCGGGCCGGTGCGCCTGGCGCGCGACGCGGCCCTGCGCGCGTTGGGCGACCGGCTGCTGGACCTGCCCTGGCTGTACGGCAACTGAGCGCGCCTCAGGTGCGGCGTTTGGTCTTGCGGTAGCGGCCCTCGGCCTCGGCGATCATCGCTTCCCGGGTGAGTTGCTGCACGCCGCCGATCCACAGCTCGCTCACCTTGTCCTTGCGATCGCGCACCCTGTGGATCGTCTGCCCGAGGCTGTTGTAGCCCGAGGTCCGCGCGATCACGCCGGCGTCCCTGCCGGTGATCCGGAACTCGCTGTTACTGCCGTCGAAGGGCAGTTGCATGACCGGCGCGACATGGAACACCCTGTCGCCCATCGGCACCAGGTCGCCCGCGCCCCACAGGCTCCACCAGCGGCCCTTCCAGCCGGCCACCGCCTTCGATGGCGCGCCGTGCTGCCGGAAGGCCGAGAGGATGCTGTGGATGCCGTCGACCCAGGTGTAGGCGGCGCCGTCCAGCGCGTTGCACAGCACCGAGATCGTGAAGCCCGAGGCCGCGAAGCGCGAGGTGCGCGAGACGAATCCCTGCAGGCCGCCGGTGTGACCATGCCATTGCCTGGGGCCGGGCTCGTTCATCATCGTGCCGTAGCCATACCAGGAGGCCAGGGTGCTGCACTCGTCGCGCCAGTGCGGCTGCATCATCTCGCGCCGGCTGGCCGGCGACAGGATGCTGTGCTTGCTGTCCGGCGCCAGCTGGGCGAAAAAGCGCGCCACGTCGGCCGCGGTCGAGACGAAGCCGCCCGCCGGCGCAATGGCATGGCAGGCGTTGTCGCCCGGCACCACCAGGCGCTGGCCGAAGGGAAACTCGGTGCTGTGGCCCTTGGCTCTGGGCGCCGACTTCGGCAGTTGCGGCATGTCGGGCACCGTTTCCTTCAGGCCCGCCGGACCGATCACATGCTGGGCGATCCAGTCGACGTAGGCGCTGCCGCTGAGCGTCTCGATCAGCAGTCCGAGCAGCCCGTAGCCGTGGTTCGAATACTTGAGCTGGAGCCCGGGTGCGAGCGGCTGCTTGAGGGCCAGCTCGGCCCGCAGCTCCTCGCGCGAGAGAAAGGGCCGCCGGTCGAGGAATTGCCCGCTGTCGGCGCCATCGCGGGTCACGCCTGCGCCGTGCGACAGCAATTCGCCGATGCGCGCGCCGGCGAGTTGCTTGTGCAGGCCCGTCACATGGCGGCCGATGGGATCGTCGAGCCCGAGTCGGCCTTGTTCGCGCAGCAGCATGATGCCGCTGGCGGTGAAGGTCTTCGAATGTGAGGCGATGCGAAAGCGATGCGCGGGCGTCAGCGTCTCGCCGGTGCGCAGGTCGGCATGGCCGAAGGCCTGGCTGGCAACCAGTTGCGCGCCCTGGGCGATGGCGATCGAGCAGCCCACCTGCCGATAGCGCTCCATCTGGTAGCCCAGCCATTCGGGGATGTAGTCGAGCGCCGCCTCGAGCCAGGCCGCTTCCTGTTTTTTCTTCATGCTTGTCGCTCCGGGTCCGTTGCCGATCGGGCCGGCGAGTGTAGGCCGGGCGAAGCGCCGGCGCCGGCTACAAATCGGTGCGAAGTTTCCAGATCTCGGGGAACAGCACCACGTCCAGCATCTTGCGCAGGTAGCTCACCCCGCCGGTGCCGCCGGTGCCGCGCTTGAAACCGATGACGCGCTCGACGGTGGTGACGTGGCGGAAGCGCCAGAGGCGGAAGGCGTCCTCGAGATCGGTGAGTTCCTCGCCCAGCTGGTAGAGCTCCCAGTGGTTCTTCGGGTCGCGGTAGACCACCAGCCAGGCCTGTTCGACGGCATCGCTCTCCGCGTAGGGCAGCGTCCAGTCGCGTTCGAGGTGATCGGCGGGCACGGCCAGGCCGCGCCGCGCGAGCAGGCGCAGCGCTTCGTCGTAGAGCGAAGGCGTGCGCCAGGCCTGCTCGACCTCGGCCAGCAGTTCCGGGCGATGCGCATGGGGCTTGAGCATCTCCGCGTTCTTGTTGCCGAGCGCGAATTCGATGCAGCGGTACTGCCAGCTCTGGAAGCCGCTGGAGCTGCCGAGGTAGGGCCGCATGGCGCTGTATTCGGGCGGCGTCATGGTGGCCAGTACGTCCCAGGCATGCACCAGTTGCTCCATGATGCGCGAGACGCGCGCCAGCATCTTGAAGGCGCTGGACAGGTCGTCGCTCGCCACCGAGCGGATCGCGGCGCGCAACTCGTGCAGCATCAGTTTCATCCACAGTTCGCTGGTCTGGTGCTGCACGATGAACAGCAGCTCGTCGTGCGCCGGCGAGCGCGGATGCTGCGCGTTCAGGATCTGGTCCAGGCTCAGGTAGTCGCTGTAGCTCATCGAGGCGCTGAAATCGAGTTGCGCCTTCTCCTCGCGGACGATTTGTTCGGTTCTGCTCATGGGGTTTTTCAGGTCACGGCCTGCTTCTGGTTGAATTCGGGGCGCTTCCATTCCTCGCGCTCGAGGACCTGAACCAGATGTTCGGCGGCCTGCCAGACATCCTCGAAGCCGAGGTAAAGCGGCGTGAAGCCGAAGCGCAGGATGTCCGGCATCTGGGCGTCGCCGGCGCGGAAGTCGCCGATCACGCCGCGGGCGATCAGGGCCTGAACCATGGCGTAGGCGCCCGCGCCGCCGCCCTGCAAGGCCAGGCAGACCTGCGAGCCGCGCTGGGCGTGCGCGCGCGGGGTGACGAGTTCGAAGCGGCCCGGGCAGCGCGCCTCGACCAGGTCGATGAAGGCATCGGTCAGCGCCAGCGATTTGCTGCGCAGCGCGGCCATCGGGCCCTTGGGCCCGTCGAAGGGCTGGGCCGCCAGCACGGTGTCGAGCCCGCATTCCAGCGCGGCCAGCGCGATGACCGGCTGCGTGCCGCACAGGTAGCGGGCAATACCCGGCGCGGGGCGGTAGTAGGGCGTGAATTCGAAGGGCGCCGCATGGCCGAACCAGCCCGACAGCGGCTGCGTGAAACGCCCGGCATGGCGCGGATGCACCCAGACGAAGGCTGGCGCGCCCGGGCCGCCGTTGAGGTACTTGTAGCCGCAGCCGATGGCGAAGTCGGCCTGGCTGTCGTTCAGCGCCACGGGCACGGCACCGGCGCTGTGCGCCAGGTCCCAGACCGTGAGCGCGCCCGCGGCATGCGCGGCGGCAGTGACGGCCTTCATGTCGTGCATGGCCCCGGTGCGGTAGTTGACGTGGGTCAGCATCAACACCGCCACCTGGTGGTCCAGCGCTTCGGCCAGCTGCTCGGCTTCGATCAGCCGCAGCGTGAAGCCGCGCTCGCGGCACATCGATTCGGCGATGTAGAGATCGGTCGGGAAATTGCTGCGCTCGCTCAGCACGACGCGGCGCGCGGGGTCGGCCTCGGCGGCCTGGCTGAGCGCCGCGAACAGGACCTTGTAAAGGTTGAGCGAGGTGCCGTCGGTGCACACCACTTCGCCGGCGGAGGCGCCGACCAGCCGCCCCACCTTGTCGCCCAGGCGCTGGGGCAGGTCGATCCAGCCGGCGCTGTTCCAGGATCGGATCAGGCCTTCGCCCCATTCCTTCGCGACCACCTCGGCCACGCGGGCCGGTGCAGCCCTGGGCAGCACGCCGAGCGAATTGCCGTCGAGGTAGATCACGCCTTCGGGCAGGACGAAAAGCTCGCGCAGCGAGGCCAGGGGGTCGTGCGCATCGAGGCGCCGGCAGTCGTCGAGTGTCATGGGGAGCTCGGGTGAAGTTCGCGCAGGATGGCGCGCACGGGGGAGGCATCGGCGCTGACCAGCCTGAGCGGCAGCGCGATGAGTTCGTAGTCGCCTTCGGGCACGGCGTCGAGCACCAGGTTCTCGAGCACGCGCAGGCCGAGCCGGCGAATCACCTGGTGGCTGTCCAGCGTCTTGCTGTCGGCCGGATCGATGCTCGCCGTGTCGATGCCCACCAGCTTCACGCCCAGCGCGGCCAGGCGCTCGATGGTGGCGGGTGCATAGGCGGCGAGCTGGCCGTCCCAGCGCTCGATCGGCGCGCGTTCGTAGGTGCGCACCAGCACCCTTGGCGGCAGGCCGTCGAGCGCATGGGCCAGATGGGCCCATTCGACCAGCGGTCCGCAGCCGATCGCATGGATCACCCGGCAGCGGCCGAGAAAGGGCGCGAGCCCGACATCGCCGATCGAGGCGCCGGCGGCGTCGTAATGCAGCGGCGCATCGGCGTGTGCGCCCACATGCGGCGACAGCGTGATCTCGCTGACGTTGACAGGACAGCCGGGCCCGATGCTGGCGGCCCAGCGCTGGCGGTAGGGCGTGTCGCCGGGAAAAACCGGCGCGCCTTCATGCACGGGTGGGGAGATATCCCAGAGACGAGGATCCATGGGGCGAAGTTAGCGCCCCGCGAAAGGCCGTGGTGTCGGTTATTTCCAACACAAATGAAACAAGAGTCAAGCACAAGCACGTCGGCATGAAACCGGCGCCGCAGGCGCTTCGGGGGTGTTCAGGTGATACGGCCAAGGAGCAGGAATTCCATCAGCGCCTTCTGCACATGCATGCGGTTCTCGGCCTCTTCCCAGACCACCGATTGCGGCCCGTCGATCACGTCGGCCTCGACTTCCTCGCCGCGATGCGCCGGCAGGCAATGCATGAAGAGGGCGTCGGGCTGGGCGACGCGCATCATCTCGGTGTCGACGCACCAGTCGGCGAACGCGGCTCGGCGCGCATCGTTCTCGGCCTCGTAGCCCATGCTGGTCCAGACGTCGGTGGTCACCAGGTCGGCGCCGCGGCAGGCTTCCATCGGGTCCGCGAACACCTGGTAGCTGTCGCCCGAGCGCAGGCCCGCCACCGACTGGTCCACCTCGTAGCCGCTGGGCGTGCTGACATGCACCTTGAAGCCGAGGATCTCGCTGGCCTGCAGCCAGGTGTTGGCCATGTTGTTGCCGTCGCCGACCCAGGCCACCGTCTTGCCGGCCAGGAGTGCCGGGTCCGGCGATCCTTCCGGATTCAGGCCGCGGTGCTCGAGGTAAGTGAAGATGTCGGCCAGGATCTGGCAGGGGTGGAACTCGTTGGTCAGGCCGTTGATGACCGGTACCCGCGAATGGGCCGCGAAAGCCTCGATCTTCGATTGTTCGAAGGTGCGGATCATCACCAGGTCGACCATGCGGCTGATGACCTTGGCGCTGTCCTCGATCGGCTCGGCGCGGCCGAGCTGGCTGTCGCCGGTGGTCAGGTGCACCACACTGCCGCCGAGCTGGTACATGCCCGCCTCGAAGCTCACGCGGGTACGCGTCGAGGCCTTCTCGAAAATCATGGCCAGCGTGCGATCGACCAGCGGCTGGTGCCTCTCGTAGGCCTTGAACTTCTTCTTGATGAGCGCGGCGCGGGCGAAGACATGGGCATAGTCGTCGGCGTCGAAGTCGGCGAACTGCAGGTAGTGGCGAATGGGCGGAGCGCTCATTTCACCGGCTCCGCCAGAAATGCCTTCACCAGCGGCGCCAGGATCGCCACGATCTCGTCCGCTTCCGCGATGCTCAGGATCAGCGGCGGTACCAGCCGGATCACGCTGTCCGCGGTCACGCTGAGCAGCAGGCCGGCCTCGCAGGCGCGGTTGAGGATCACGCCGCAGGGCCGGTCGAGCTCGATGCCGATCATCAGGCCCTGGCCGCGCACTTCGACCAGGCCCGCCACGCCTTCCAGCTCGCGCAGGAGTGCCGAATGGAGGTGCGCGCCCACGGCGGCCGCGTTGTCGAGCAGCTTGTGCTCTTCCATGATGCGGATGGTCTCGACACCGGCGCGCATCGCCAGCGGATTGCCGCCGAAGGTGGTGCCGTGGTTGCCCGGGCCGAAGATGTGCGCGGCACGCGGGCCGGCCACCACTGCGCCGATCGGTACGCCCGAACCCAGGCCCTTGGCCAGCGGCATCACGTCCGGCACGATGCCCGCCCACTGGTGCGCGAACCACTTGCCGGTGCGGCCCATGCCGCACTGCACTTCGTCGATCATCATCAGCCAGTCGCGCTCGTCGCAGAGCGCGCGCACCTGGCGCAGGTAGTCCCAGCGCATCGGATGGATGCCGCCTTCGCCCTGGATGGTCTCGAAGAACACCGCCACCACGTTCGGATTGCCCTCGGTGGCCTTCTTCAGCGCCTCGATGTCGTTCAGCGGCACGCGGATGAAGCCTTCGACCAGCGGACCGAAGCCGGCCTGCACCTTGGGGTTGCCGGTGGCCGACAGGGTGGCGATGCTGCGGCCATGGAAGGCGGCCTCGTAGACCACGATCTCTGGCCGCTCGATGCCTTTGTCGTGGCCGAACTTGCGCGCCAGCTTCAGCGCGGCTTCGTTGGCCTCCAGGCCGGTGCAGCAGAAGAAGGCATTGGTCAGCCCCGACAGCTCGGCCAGCTTGGCCGCGAGCTGTTCCTGGCCCGGCACGTAGCAGTAGTTGGAGCTGTGGATCAGCTTGGCGATCTGGTCCTGCAGCGCCGGCACCAGCTCCGGATGGTTGTGGCCCAGGGTGTTGACCGCGATGCCGCCCAGTCCGTCCAGGTAGGCTCGGCCGTTGGTGTCCCAGACGCGGCAGCCCTGGCCGTGCGACAGCGCGATCGGCAGGCGGCCGTAGGTGTTCATGACGTGCGGCGAGGAGGGGGCGGCAGGGGCGTTCATGCGGTTCTCCGGATAAGGAACGCGGATTCTAGGCGTCAGTTTCGCAGCCATCGTTGAGGATTGCGCATTGCAGCAATGTCCTGCGGCGTGTTCCCTCCGGGGCCCGCGGATAGAATCGTTGTGCGGCGCAGCATGCGGCCGTACCCTTCACCCGCCTCATGATGATTTCTCCCAACGCCAAAGAAATTTTCATCCAGGGCATCACGCAGGATGGCCGGAAGTTCCGCCCCAGCGACTGGGCCGAGCGGCTGGCGGGCGTGATGGCGAGTTTCCGTCCCGGCGGCGCCCACCCCGGAAGCCATCTGACCTATTCGCCCTGGTGCGTGCCCACCGTGATCAACGGAACCAAGTGCGTGATCGTGAACCGCGAGCTGCGCGATGCCGAACCCATGGCCTGGGACTTCTGCGTCAATTTCGCCAAGGACAACGGGCTGCAGGTGGCCGAAGCCTGTTTGCTGCCGGACAAGACCTGAGCTGCCGCGCTCGCTAGCCATGAAAAAACCGCCCGAAGGCGGTTTTTGTCACTTTGCTGCAGCGCACCCGATCAAACGGCGGAAGGGCGGGATGCCGATCCGGGCTGTTTGCCTGATGGCGTCAGGCGGCGGCCTTTTCAGGGGCGAGGGCCAGGCTCTTGACCTTGGCCGCCAGGCGGCTCTTGTCGCGCGAGGCTTTGTTCTTGTGGAAGATGCCCTTGTCGGAGACGGTGTCGACGATGCTCTGGGCCTTCGCGAAGAGTTCGGCCGCCTTGGTCTTGTCGCCGGCGAGCACCGCCTTCTCGACATTCTTCACGGCGGTGCGGTATTTGGAGCGCAGCGAGGTGTTCGCGGCGTTCAGCTTGATGTCCTGACGGACGCGTTTACGGCCCGACGCGAGGCGCGGGTTCTTTTTCTTGGGCTTGGCGGATGCCATGTTCAGTGTTCCTTAAGATTTAGGAAATGTCTGGGGATGATGCAGCAAAGCCCTCCATTATAGGCGAGCTGCGGCAAGAAGGGGGCCGCCGCAGGAAGGTGCCGCTTTGGCACATACACTGCAGCCCCGTGTCGCTGTTCAAATCCGCCTCCACCGTCTCCCTGCTGACGCTCGCCTCGCGCGTGACCGGCCTGATCCGCGACGTGCTCTTCACCTCGGTCTTCGGCGTCAGCGCGCTGACCGACGCCTACTACGTCGCCTTTCGCATTCCCAATCTCTTTCGCCGGGTATTCGGCGAGGGCGCCTTCAGCCAGGCCTTCGTCCCGGTGCTGGCCGCGACCCGCACCGAACACGGCGACCCCGGGGCGAAGGCGCTGATCGACCACGTCGCGACCCTGCTGACCTGGACCCTGGTGGTGGTCTGCGTGCTCGGCGTCGTCGCCGCGCCGGCGATGGTCTGGGCGATGGCCAGCGGCCTGGCGCCCGAGGGCTTCGATGCCGCTGTCGTCATGACGCGCTGGATGTTCCCCTACATCGGCTTCATGTCGCTGGTGGCACTGGCCGGCGGCATCCTCAATACCTGGCGCAAGTTCGCGGTCCCGGCGGCTTCGCCGGTGCTGCTGAACGTGGCGCTGATCCTGGCGCTGGTGGTCGGCGCGCCGGCATTCCGCCGCCTCGGCATCGAGCCGATCTACGCCCAGGCGGGCGGTGTGCTGGTGGGCGGCATCTTGCAGCTGGCGATCCAGATCCCGGCGCTGCGCGGCCTGGGCATGTGGCCGCGCATCGGCGCGCGCTGGGCCGCGCTGCGCGCGGCCTGGAGCGACCCGACCACGCGCCGGGTGGCCAAGCTGATGCTGCCGGCCCTGATCGGCGTCAGCGTGGCCCAGATCTCGCTGCTGATCAACACCCAGATCGCCTCCCACCTGGCGACCGGCAGCGTCAGCTGGATCAACAACGCCGACCGCCTGATGGAGTTCCCGACCGCGATGCTCGGCGTGGCGCTCGGCGTGGTGCTGATGCCGCAGCTGGCGAGCGCCCGGGCGGCCGGGGACGAGGCGCGCTACTCCTCGATGCTCGACTGGGGCCTGCGGCTGGTGGTGCTGCTGTCGGTGCCCTGCGCGCTGGCCTTGCTGGTCTTTGCCGAGCCGCTGGTCGCGGTGCTCTTCAACAACGGCCAGTTCGTCGGCTCCGATGTCGCGCGCACCAGTGCGGCGCTGAGGGGCTATGGCGTCGGGCTGGTCGGGCTGGTTGCCATCAAGGTGCTGGCGCCGGGCTATTACGCCCGCCATGACACCCGCACGCCGATGCTGATCGCGGTCGGCGTGCTGGTGCTGACCCAGCTGCTCAACCTGCTGCTGGTGCCGGTGCTGCAGCATGCGGCGCTGACGCTGACGATCGCCATCGGCGCGATGGTCAACGCTGTCTGGCTGCTGGTCGGCTTGATCCGCCGCGGCAGCTACCGCCCCGAGCCCGGCTGGGGCCGTTTCCTGCTGCAGGTGCTGGCCGCAACGCTGCTGCTCGGCGCGCTGCTGGTCTGGGGGGCGCAGCATTTCGACTGGGTCGGCCTGCGTTCCGAGCGGCTGCTGCGCATTGCCCTGCTGGCGGCCCTGATCGGCGGTGCAGCCGCCATCTACTTCGCGGTGCTGGCGCTGGCCGGTGTCCGGCTGCGCAGCTTCGTGCGGCACTAGTCCGTGCCTCCTTGACGCTGCTCCTCCGCTCCTCTACAAAGCCACATGACGTTCAGCTTCTCGGCGCCCACCGCCCTCGAGTACTTCGACTCGCTCGTGAAGAGCGACGAGCAGTTCCCGCTGCTCGAGGCGGCCGCCAGCCTGGCCCAGGACGAATATCCGGAACTCGACGTGCAGCAGGTGCTGGGCGATGTCGACCAGTTGCTCGCGCGGCTGAAGCGGCGGCTGCCGGCCGACGCGGCCCCGTTGCACCGGCTGCGGGCGCTCAATCAGTTCTTCTTCCACGACCTGAGCTTCGGCGGCAACGTCAACGACTACTACGACCCCGACAACAGCTACCTCAATGCGGTGCTGCGCACACGTCGCGGCATCCCGATCTCGCTGGCCGTGCTGTGGATGGAACTGGCGCAGGGCCTGGGCCTGCAGGCGCGCGGCGTGAGTTTCCCGGGCCACTTCATGCTCAAGGTCACGCTGCCGAAGGGGCAGGTGGTGATCGATCCGTTCACGGGCAAGTCGCTGTCGCGCGAGGAACTCAGCGAGCGGCTCGAACCCTACAAGCGCAGCAACGGGCTGGTCGGCGATTTCGACGTGCCGCTGGGGCTGTACCTGCAGCCCGCGACGCCGCGCGAGATCATCGGCCGGATGCTGCGCAACCTGAAGGAAATCCACCAGGCGCAGGAGGATTGGCAGCGCGCGATCGCGGTCCAGGACCGGCTGATCGCCCTTCTTCCCGAGGCCTGGGCCGAGCATCGCGACCGCGGACTGGCGCATGCCGAACAGGGCAATCCGGCGCCGGCGGTCCGCGACCTCGAGACTTACCTTGCCCACGCCGAGGACGCGCTGGACATCGACGCGATCGCCGAACGGGTCGCCGCCTTGCGCCGCGCGGAATTCTGATGGAGCCGGTCAAGGCGCCGGTGGCCGACCTCGGAACCGTGCACCAGTTCCACGGCGTGCAGCCGGTGCTGCCGGTGGCCGATGCAGCGCGCGCCGCGCGCTATTTCTGCGACGTGCTGGGTTTCGATCTCGATTTCATCGCCGGCGAGCCGCCGAGCTATGCGCGGGTCAAGAAGGGCGACCGCACGTACGGCGATCCGGTGTACCTGCGACTCTGGCAGTGCGGGCGGCGCGAGGCCGACCCATGGCGCGGCGAGATCGTGATCCACGTCGGCCAGGACGTCGATGGGCTGCATGCAGCCTATGTGAAGCGCGGCGTCCATGTGATCGAAGCACCGATCTCCCAGCCCTGGGGCTTGCGCGAGTTCGCGATCAAGGAGCCCGACGGGCATGTGCTTCGCTTCTGCGGCTACCTCTGAGCATCGGAGGGCGAGCCGGCCAATCCGAACTGGCGCCAGGCGCGGCGCAGTTGAGTGTCCGATCCGAAGCCGGCGGCAGGCCGGCTGCGGCCCGGAGCTGGTTGGCGATGCGCAGCGCTTCGGCCGGTCCGGCCCAGTCGAGCACCTGGCTGTGCGGCAGCAAGGCACATGAATCGGCGTCCGCTCCGCGCTCACCGCCCGTCCTGTGCCAGCCGCGACAGTGCCGTGTCGACGCTGCAGACCTTGGCGAATCGCCCCTCGAGCACCGTGGCCGTGCGGGCCTTGATGTCGGCGGCCGCGAGTGGCCGGCCGTCGGGCTGGACCATGTCGAAGGTCAGCGTGGCGTCGGTGACGTAGTCGACCTGCCAGCCGAGGTCGCTGGCGTGGCGCGTGGTGGTCTCGCAGCATTGCTCGGTGCGGATGCCGCTCACCACCAGGCGGCCGATGCCCTGCTGCGTCAGCCAGACGTCCAGGCCGGTGCCCACCAGCGCGCTGTGGCGGCGCTTGTTGAAGCTGGCTGCCGGTACGAAATCGGCCAGTCCTTCGATGGGCCGCACATGGCCCGACGCCAGGGCGAAGTCGTTCTCGGGCGATTCGGGGCCGTCGGTATGGAAGATCCGCACGATCGGGGCGCCGGCCGACTCGAAGCCCTGGATCAGCGCGTTCTGGGCCGCCAGGTAGGCGGGCATCTCGCGTGCGTCGAAGTAGGGGCGGCGGCGGAACGACTCCTGCGCATCGATCACTATGAGACAACTTTTCATGGCGGCAACCTTCGAACCGGAAGTGGATGATGCGCCAGATTTTCCAGGCAAAAAAGCCGATTGCCCATCCCGCTGCGGACCTGAACCGGTCAATTCAGGACATCACACCAGCTCGGCGGCCTGGAGTTCCTTCTTCAGGTAGGCATAGAACAGCGGCGCCGCCACCAGCCCGGCCGGTCCGAAGGCCGCCTCGGCCACGAACATCGCCGCCAGCAGTTCCCAGACCGCCATCTGGGTCCGGCTGCCGATCACCTTGGCATTGATCAGGTACTCGGCCTTGTGGATCAGGATCAGGAAAACCAGGCAGGCCAGCGCCGCGACCGGCGATACCGACAGGCCGACCAGCGTGATCACGGTGTTGCACACCAGGTTGCCCACGATCGGCACCAGCCCGGCCACGAAAGTGAGGGTGATCAGCGCCGGCGTGTAGGGCAACTCCATGTGCCACAGCGGCAGCAGGAAAAGCAGGAAGACCGCGGTCAGGCAGGTGTTGAAGGCGGCGATCCAGAACTGCGCCGCCACGATCTGCCCGAAGGCATCCCCGAACAGGACGATGCGATCCTTGAGCTCGCGCGCCAGCGGCCGGCGCGACGGGACCCGGGTCGCGATGGCGGCCAGCGAGCCGACGATGAGGCCGACGTAGGCGAACAGCAGACCGCCCAGCCAGGCCCGGCCGGTCAGGGCCAGGGCGCCGGCCTCCGCGCGCAGGTAGCCGGCGATGATGCGCTGCACGTCTGCCGAACCTTCGGGCAGGTAGGCGCCGATGTCGGGCGGCAGCTTCAGGCGCAGCTCGAGCACCGTGCGCGCGATGTAGTCGAGCAGTTCCCGGTATTGCTGCGGCGCATTGAGCACGAATTCGCGCGCTTCCGAAAAACCGAGGATGAGCAGCCCGATCGGCGCCGCCATCACCAGTGTGGCGGCGATGACGCGCGGCGCCGCGGGCTCCTGGGACCAACCGGGATCGTTGGCACTGAGCTTCTGCCGGCGCCGCAGCCCCACGTTCAGCGCCCGGACGATCCAGCGGGTGCCCAGAAAGCCGATGCACACGCACAGGAGTCCCGGCAGCAGCCCCAGCCACATCACGAACAGCAGCGTGCCGACGAACAGCAGGTAGCTGGCGGCGACGACGGAGCGCGACGAGGCGGGGCGGTTGTCGCTGAGGCGACGCAGACGGTTCAAGCGACGACAACGGCCGCGCCGGCCCCGCGTTGCGCGATACGGCCGATCTCGTGCACCGTCTCGCCGTTGGCCCGCAGCGCGGCCGCACAGGCGGCCGCCGCCGAGGCTTCGATCACCACCGCCATGCCGATGCCGTTGTTGAAGGTCCGGTTCATCTCGATGTCGTCGATGCCGGCCACCTGCTGCAGCCAGGCGAAGAGTTCGGAGCGCGGCCAGCTGCCCTTGACCAGGTGCGCCGCCAAGCCGTCGGGCAGCACGCGTGGAATGTTCTCGAGCAGGCCGCCGCCGGTGATGTGGGCCAGCGCCTTGATCGGATGGGCGGCCAGCGCCGCCAGCACCGGCTTCACGTACAGCCGCGTGGGCGCCATCACGGCCTGGCGGAAGGGCTGGCCGTCCAGCGTGGCGGGCAGGTCGGCGCCGGCGCGCTCGATCACCTTGCGCACCAGGCTGAAGCCGTTGGAATGCACCCCCGACGAGGCCAGGCCGAGCACCACGTCGCCGGCCTTCACACCCTGGCCGGTGAGGATCAGCGACTTTTCGACCGCGCCGACGGCGAATCCGGCGAGGTCGTATTCGCCGGCCGGGTACATGCCCGGCATCTCGGCCGTCTCGCCGCCGATCAGCGCGCAGCCGCTCAGCTCGCAGCCGCGCGCGATGCCGCCGACCACCGCCGCGGCGGTATCGACATCCAGCTTGCCGCAGGCGAAGTAGTCGAGGAAGAAGAGCGGCTCGGCGCCTTGTACCAGCACGTCGTTCACGCTCATGGCGACCAGGTCGATGCCCACCGTGTCGTGCATGTTCCATTCGAAGGCCAGCTTGAGCTTGGTGCCCACGCCGTCGGTGCCGCTGACCAGCACCGGCTCCCGGTAGCGCTTGGGCACCTCGAACAGGGCGCCGAAGCCGCCGATGCCGGCCAGCACGCCCTCGCGCATCGTCTTCCTGGCCAGCGGCTTGATGCGGTCGACCAGCGCATCGCCGGCATCGATGTCGACGCCGGCGTCCTTGTAGCTGAGCGGGGTGGAGGCATTGGAGGTCATGGGGGGCCGGGCAGGAAGGGGGAACGGGAAGGAAGGGGGAGAAGGAGGACAATGACGACGGCAACCGATTCGGTCGGACCGATAGAATTCACCACGATTTTAAGGGCGCTCACCCACCTTGTTCCGCCCCGCCGCATGAACCCCTTCTTCGCGTCGTACGCGTCTCCCCGGCCATCGGCAGCGGCCCCGGCATGAAGCAGCTTGCGCTCGACATCGGCATCGCGTGCGGTCCGACGCTGGCGAGTTTCCTGGCCGGCCCGAACGAGGCTGCCCTGCGTCACCTGCGGCTCTGGGTCGGCGAAGCGGGCACGCCGATCCTGCATTCGCCGGTGCCGACCTATCTTTGGGGCGAAGGCGGCAGCGGCAAGACCCACCTGCTCGAGGCCGTGCGCGGCGCGTTGCGCGAGCAGGGTGCGAGCGTCGGCTGGCTCCATCCGGGCGTGATGGATCCGCCGGAGTTCGACGATCGCTGGGTCGCGGTGCTGCTCGACGATGTGCAGCGCTACACGGCGGTGCAACAGCACGCGGCCTTCAACTGGTTCGTCAATGCCCAGAGCCTGCAGCGCGGCGTGGTGGCCGCCGGGACCCTGCCGCCGGCCGACCTGCCGCTGCGCGAGGACCTGCGCACGCGCCTGGGCTGGGGCCATGTGTTCCAGCTGCAGTTGCTCGGCGAGGCCGAACGCCGCGCGGTGCTGCGCCAGGCCGCCGACGACCGCGGCGTGATGCTCTCCGACGATGTGCTGGACTACGTGCTGCATCGCTTCAGCCGCGATCTCGGCAGCCTGATGGAACTCCTGGTTCAACTTGACGGCTATTCGCTGCGCACCCAGCGCGCCATCACCATCCCGCTGATCCGCTCGATGCTCGAAAACGACTAGGCGCGACAATCCCCCCTAATGATCAAGAAATTCATCGACAAGCTGCTGGGCAAGTCCGGCCATGCCGCGCCTGTCGGCAAGGCCCGTTTCGGCAAGCGCCAGGAAGTCCCGGCCTCGGTCCACGGCATCGATCCGGCCCTGGTCGACGAGCGCGCCAAGAACGTGGTCACCACCTTGCAGCAGGCGGGCTTCGAGGCCTACGTGGTGGGTGGCGCGGTGCGCGACCTGCTGCTCGGCCTGCGCCCGAAGGACTTCGACGTCGCCACCAATGCCACGCCGGAGCAGGTCAAGGGACTGTTCCGCCGCGCCTTCATCATCGGCCGGCGCTTTCGCATCGTGCACGTCGTGTACGGGCGCGGGCGTGAGCACGAGGTGATCGAGGTCTCGACCTTTCGCGCCTACATGGACAGCGCCGGTGCCGACCCCGTGGCCGGCAACGAGCGCACCAGCAAGGGCGAGCTCGCGGGCATGAAGCACGCGGTGGACGCCAGCGGCCGCGTGCTGCGCGACAACGTGTGGGGCCCGCAGGAAGAAGACGCCGCGCGGCGCGACTTCACCGTCAATGCGATGTACTACGACCCGGCCAGCCAGGTCGTGGTGGACTATCACAACGGCATCAAGGATGCCAAGAAGCTCATCTTGCGCATGATCGGCGACCCGATCACCCGCTACCGCGAAGACCCGGTGCGCATCATTCGCGCGATCCGCTTCTCGGCCAAGCTGGCCGCTCTCGGCTTCAAGCTCGAGGCCAAGACCGCCGCGCCGCTCGTCGAATCGAGCCGGCTGTTGGCCGACGTGCCGCAAAGCCGCCTCTTCGACGAGATGCTCAAGCTGCTGCAGACCGGCCACGCGGTCGCGACGGTGGAGCAACTGCGCAAGCTCGGGCTCGCCACCGGCATCTATCCGCTCCTGGACGTGGTGGTGGAGCGCGCCGACCAGCCCTTCGTCAAGGCGGCGCTTTCGGACACCGACCGCCGCGTCGGCGAGGGCAAGCCGGTGGCGCCGAGCTTCCTGCTGGCCTGCGTGCTGTGGGCCGACGTGCGCGACGGCTGGGCCGAGCGCATCGAAGGGCGCCACGGGCAGCGGCCGCAGCCCTCGTTCCCGGCGTTGCAGGACGCAATCGACGACGTCTTCAATGCCCGCATCGGCGACGTGTCCGGCCGCGGCAAGCTGGCGGCCGACATGCGCGAGATCTGGATGATGCAGCCGCGCTTCGACAAGCGCAGCGGCGCCACCCCCTACAGCCTGGTCGAACAGGCGCGCTTCCGGGCGGCCTTCGATTTCATGCGGCTGCGCGCCGACATCGGCGAGGTGCACGAGTCGATCGCCGAGTGGTGGCAGGAATTCAGCACCGCCGACGACCTGCGCCGCCAGGACCTGATGGACCAAGTGCGCGACGAACAGCACAAGCGTGGGCGCCAGCGGCCGCCGGCGCGCGCGCCCTCCGAGCCGCGGCCGGAGCACCATGCGGCCGCCATCACGGCCTCTGCGACGCCTTCGGGGGATGCGTTGCCGCCCGATGCGGAGGTCGAGTCCGCGCCGCGCAAGCGTCGCCGCCGGCGCAAGCCGCGCAGCGGCGGCGAAGGTGCTGGCGCCGCTGCGGCGGAATGAACACGGCGCCGGGTGGCGCCCGGCAGGCCCGCGCTTTCGTGGCGATCGGCGCCAACCTCGGCGACGCACGCGCCACGGTGCTCGAGGCCATGCAGGCGCTCGACCGGCTGCCCGGCAGTGTGGTCGTCGCCCGTTCCTCGCTCTGGCGCAGCGCGCCGGTCGATGCCGGCGGACCGGACTTCATCAACGCGGTGGTCGCGCTCGACACCACGCTCGCCCCGCTCGTCCTCTTGGCCGAATTCCAGCGCCTCGAAGCCGACGCCGGCCGCCAACGGCCCTATCGCAACGCACCACGCACCCTCGATCTCGACCTCTTGAGCCATGGCGAGGCAGTGCTGCAGACGCCGACCCTGACGCTGCCCCATCCGCGCATGGCCGAGCGCGCCTTCGTGCTGCGGCCATTGTCCGAGATCGCGCCCGAGCGGGTCAGCCAGGCGCAGCTCGCCCGGGTCGCCGGCCAGCGGATCGAGCGTCTCTGAGGGGCCGCTGCCGCCGGCTTGGGGCCGGCCATTACACTTGCGCGGTTTTTCACGACGGCGTCACAAGCATGTGCTAAGCGAGGCGCCGCGCATCCAGGAGACAGGCATGTTCGGCAAGCTGCTGCCCCGCGAGGGGAATTTTTTCGAGATGTTCAACCAGCATGCCGATCGCATCGTCGAAGCCGCCCGCGCCTTCGAGCACCTGGTGGCGAACTACAACGACCTGCACCTGCGCGAGCAGTACAACCGCGACGTCGACAACGCCGAGAGGGCCGCCGATCGCGTGACGCACGAGGTGAACCGGGTGCTGCACAAGACTTTCATCACACCGATCGACCGCGAGCAGATCCACACGCTGATCAACACCATGGACGATGTGGCCGACCTGATCCAGGACTCGGCCGAGACCATGGCGCTGTACGACGTGCGCCACATGACCGAGGAAATCACCCGTCTCACCTCGCTCAGCGTGAGGTGCTGCGAACGGGTGAAGGACGCAGTGCAGTTCCTCTCCAAGATCACCGACCCGGCCACCGCCGAAGCCACGCTGAAGACCTGCGAGGAAATCGACCGCCTCGAATCCGATGCCGACC
>DASXKG010000720.1:0-3463 GCA_036496965.1 Variovorax sp. | reverse complement strand
GACGCCTCCGGCTACACCAAGCGACGGGTGATGGAGCGCGAGGATGAGCGCCGCCAGGACCGCATCGACCGGCAGCGCAGCAATCTGGGCATGCTGAACCGTTCGAACCGCAGGAAATAGGCGGCCCCCCAGGCTTGCTCTTCAATACTTGTCGAGCACGGCGCCGGAGCTGGCGCTCGACGCATTGAAGGCGAACTTGGCCTGCACGCCGCGGGTGTAGCGCGGGGCCGGTGCCTTCCAGCCGGCGCGGCGCTGCGCGAGCTCGGCTTCGGGCACGTTGAGTTCGAGCTTGAGCTGGTGCGCGTCGATGGTGATCGAGTCACCCTCGTGGACGAAGGCGATGTTGCCGCCGGCCGCCGCTTCCGGCGCCACATGCCCGACCACCATGCCCCAGGTGCCGCCCGAGAAACGGCCGTCGGTGATCAGGCCCACGCTCTCGCCGAGTCCGGCGCCGATCAGCGCGCCGGTGGGTGCCAGCATTTCCGGCATGCCGGGACCGCCCTTCGGGCCCAGGTAGCGCAGCACCATCACGTCGCCGGCCACGATCTTGCCGGCCAGGATGGCGGCCAGTGCCGACTGCTCGTCGTCGAAGACCCGGGCCGGCCCGGTGATGACCGGGTTCTTCAGGCCGGTGATCTTCGCCACCGCGCCTTCGGGCGACAGGTTGCCCTTCAGGATGGCCAGGTGGCCCTCGGCATACATGGGCTTGGCGATGGGGCGGATCACGTCCTGGTCGGCGCGCGGCTGGTCCGGCACGTCCCTCAGGACCTCGGCGATGGTCTGGCCGGAGATGGTGACGCAGTCGCCGTGCAGCAAGCCGGCGTTCAGCAGCAGCTTCATGACCTGCGGGATGCCGCCGGCCTGGTGCAGGTCGACGGCCAGGTACTTGCCGCTCGGCTTCAGGTCGCACAGCACCGGCACCTTCTTGCGCATGCGCTCGAAATCGTCGATGGACCATTCCACGTCCGCGGCATGCGCGATGGCCAGGAAGTGCAGCACGGCGTTGGTCGAGCCGCCGGTGGCCATGATCACGGCCACGGCGTTCTCGATCGCCTTCTTGGTGACGATGTCGCGCGGCTTCAGGTCGCGCTTGATGGCCTCGATCAGCACCTTGGCCGATTCCTTGGCCGAGTTCTGCTTCTCGTCGTGCGGGTTGGCCATGGTGGACGAATAGGGCAGCGACATGCCCAGCGCCTCGAAGGCGCTCGACATGGTATTGGCGGTGTACATGCCGCCGCAGGAGCCGGTGCCGGGGATGGCGCGCATCTCGATCTCGCGCAGTTCCTCGTCGCTCAGGTTGCCGGCCGCGTTCTGGCCGACCGCCTCGAACACGCTGACGATGTTCAGGTCCTGGCCCTTGTACTTGCCCGGCAGGATGGTGCCGCCGTAGACGTAGATCGCCGGCACGTTGGCGCGCAGCATGCCCATCATGCCGCCGGGCATGTTCTTGTCGCAGCCGCCGACCACCAGCACGCCGTCCATCCACTGGCCGCCGACGCAGGTCTCGATGCAGTCGGAAATCACCTCGCGGCTGACCAGCGAGTACTTCATGCCCTCGGTGCCCATCGCCATGCCGTCCGAGATGGTGGGGGTGCCGAACACCTGGGCGTTGCCGCCGGCTTCCTCGATGCCCTCGATGGCCGCATCGGCCAGCTTCTGCAGCCCCGAGTTGCAGGGCGTGATGGTGCTGTGGCCATTGGCCACGCCGACCATCGGCTTCTTGAAATCGCCTTCCTGGTAGCCCATGGCATAGAACATCGAGCGGTTCGGCGCACGGCTCTTGCCTTCGACGATGTTGGCGCTGCGGCGGTTGATCTGGATCGGTTTCGTGTCCATCGTGCTTCTCTGGTTCCGGATTCGGGGGAGGCCAAGTATCCGACGATTGATTGATTGCTTCCAATCCGTTTTTTGTGCGGTATTGATATGCTGTGCATATGAGAGATGCATCGATCGACCTGCGTGCCTGGCGTCAGTTCGTGGCCGTCGCCGAGGAACTGCATTTCGGCCGTGCCGCGCTGCGCCTGCACATGACGCAGCCACCGGTCACCCAGGCCATCGCGCAGCTGGAAAAGACACTCGGCGTCCAGCTCTTCGACCGCACCCGGCGGCGGGTCCTGCTGACGCCGGCCGGCGCGGCCTTGCTGCCCGAGGTGCAGGACTTGCTCGCGCGTGCCCAGGCCCTGCCGGCGCGCGCCCGGGCGGCGGCGGCCGGCGAGCTCGGCCGGGTCCGGCTGGCCTTCGTCTCGACCATCGGCTTCGAGCGCCTGCCGGCCTGGGTGCGGGAGTTCCGCCGCCAGTGCCCGGAAGTGGCGCTGGAACTGGTCGAGGCCACCGGCGACGTGCAGCTGGAGGCCTTCGCGCGCGGCGAGATCGATGCCGGGCTGATGCTGCATTCGCCGGGCTTCGCGCCGCCGGGCCTGGAACGGCTGGCCGTCGCCGAGGAAGCGCTGGTGCTGGCCCTGCCGGCCACGCACGCGCTGGCGCGGCTGGACAAGCTGCCGCTGGCGGCGGTGCTGGCCGAGCCGCTGGTGGTGTTTCCGCGCCGCATCGTGCCGTCGCTGCACGATGCCATCTTCGGCCTCTACCATGCCGCCGGGCGGGTGCCCCGGATCGCCCAGGAGGCGATCCAGATGCAGACCATCGTCAACCTGGTCTGGGGTGGGCTGGGCGTGGCCTGGGTGCCGGAGAGCGTCACCCAGTTCCGGCGCTCGGGCGTGGTCTACCGGCGGGCCGGTGAATTCGAGCAGGCGCCGCGCCGCAGGGCCGGCGCCTGGCTGCCGCCCTGCGAGACCAGCCTGGTATGGCCCGCCGCACCGCACAACCCGGCGCTGGCGCGTTTTGTCGAATTCGTGGGGTCGGGTGGGGTGATTTAATCTCTCCCCATGCTTGTCTACCCGCAGTTCAATCCCATCGCCCTGCAGCTCGGGCCGATCGCCATCCACTGGTACGGCCTGACCTATCTGGCCGCGTTCGCGCTGTTCTTCTTTCTCGGCACGCGCCGGCTGCGGCACGAGCCCTTCCGCTCGATCACCGGGCCCGGGGCCTGGTCGCGCAAGGATGTCGAGGACATTCTCTTTCTCGGGGTGCTGGGGGTGATCGTCGGCGGCCGGCTCGGCTACTGCCTGTTCTACAAGCCCGGCTTCTACCTGACGCATCCGCTGCAGATCTTCTTCGTCTGGCAGGGCGGCATGAGCTTCCATGGCGGCCTCTTGGGCGTGATCGCCTCGATGGTCTGGTTCGCGCGCTCGCGGGCACGGCCGTTCTGGCAGGTGATGGACTTCGTGGCGCCCTGCGTGCCCACCGGCCTGGCCGCCGGGCGGGTCGGCAACTTCATCAACGGCGAGCTCTGGGGCCGCTTCAGCAGCCCCGGCCTGCCCTGGGGCATGGTGTTTCCGCAGAGCGGCTCGATGCTGCCGCGCCATCCCTCGCAGATCTACCAGTTCCTGATGGAAGGCCTGCTGCT
>DASXKG010000719.1:0-2739 GCA_036496965.1 Variovorax sp. | reverse complement strand
CTGCGGCGCGAGCCGGTAGTGCAGGGCGATGGCAGCATGCTTGCGTTCGACCAGCAGGCCTTCATGCACGCGCGCCAGCTCGTTGGCCGCGTTCAGCACCAGGCTCAGGTCGAGCGCGCGCTGCTCCTGCATCTCGCCGTCGGCATCACGGCGCTGCACGCCGTGCTCGCCCGCGGCCGGCAGGCGCAGGGGTGCCAGGAAGCGATCGAGCACATCGATCTGCCGTCCGGAAACGACCGCCAGCGCGCCGCCCAGCAGGTCGCGCAGGTCGCCCAGCAAGCCGATCAGGCCCGGTGGCACATGCACGGCCTCCGGGGTCTCCGCGATGGCCACCAGCGTGCCGTCGAAGTCGAGGAACAACGCGGCGTCAGAAGGAAGTGCGGGCGGCGTCTGCATGGAGCGAAAACCATAACAGACTCGCGCCGCCGCGGGGGTCGGCAATTTTCGCCATGCCCGGCGTAGGGCCGCAGCGCAGCGCAGGGAGGTTCAGGTGACGGCGGGCAGGGCGGCGGCCACGGCCGCGATCCGCGCGCGGGCGATGGCTTCACCGATCTTCGGGCCGGACGCGCCGGCGGCCTGGGCCGCCTGGGCGATGGCGTCGGTGGCCACGGAACGCGCCGCCGCCAGCGCCGCGAGCAGGCGCTCGCGCTGCGGATAGGGGCGGTCCTGCAGCCCGAGGCGGCCGCGCGCGTCGCATTCGCAGGCCAGCAGCACCTGCGTGAAGCGCTCCGGCTTGCGAAAGGCGTCGCAGCGCTCCAGCAAGCGAACCAGCGCCTGCGCGCCCAGTTCGCCGCTGCGATGAATGTTGCCGTGCTCGCGCGCGACCACCTCGGCCAGCTCGCGGATCTCGACCGGCACGCGCCAACGCTCGCACAGCGCGCGCAGCAACTTCGCGCTGCGCTGCTCGTGGCCGAGGTGGCGCGGCAGCAGCTCGGCCGGGGTCGTGCCCTTGCCGAGGTCGTGCACCAGGCAGGCGAAGCGCACCGGCAGGTCGACCCGAAGCCGCGCCGCGGTGTCCAGCACCATCATCAGATGAACGCCGGTGTCGATCTCCGGATGATGGGCCGCGGGTTGCGGCACGCCCCACAGACGCTCGACCTCGGGCAGCAGCACCGCCAGCGCGCCGCATTGGCGCAGCACCCCGAACATGCGCGAAGGCGTGGCTTCCATCAGGCCGCGCGAGAGTTCCTGCCAGACGCGCTCCGGGACCAG
Organism: Variovorax sp.; assembly: GCA_036496965.1. Taxonomy (GTDB): domain Bacteria; phylum Pseudomonadota; class Gammaproteobacteria; order Burkholderiales; family Burkholderiaceae_C; genus Variovorax. The sequence goes on along the minus strand of DASXKG010000719.1, from coordinate 1,527 downwards.
GGCGTCGGCTTCGCCGGCCTCGACCATGCCACGCATCAGTGCCATCGTCTCGGGGGCGACCTCGAAGTCGGCGAAACGCGCCGCGAAGCGCGCCACGCGCAGGATGCGCACCGGGTCTTCGCGAAAGGCGTCGGTGACGTGGCGCAGCAGCTTGCGCCGCAGGTCGCGCCGGCCGTCGAACGGGTCGATCAGCCCGGCGCTCTCCGGATCGAGGCGATCGGCGGCGTCGACGCACTCCACGGGCAGCGCGATCGCATTGATCGTGAGGTCGCGGCGCGCCAGGTCCTCCTGGAGCGTGACCTCCGGCGCTGCATGCACGACGAAGCCGCGATAGCCAGGTGCGCTCTTGCGTTCGGTGCGCGCGAGCGCGTACTCCTCCCGCGTCTCGGGATGCAGGAAGACCGGGAAATCCCGCCCCACCGGGAGGAAGCCCCGCGCAGCCATCTGTTCGGGCGTGGCGCCGACCACGACCCAGTCGCGGTCGCTGCCGGACCGGCCGAGCAGCGCATCGCGGATCGCGCCGCCGACGAGATAGGTTTGCATCGCAAGAGTCTAGGGTGTGTCGTGCACGATCTGCCCGGCGTTCAGGGTGTTGACGTCCGCGCCGGGGAACTCCATCAGGATGCGGCTGCGCTCCGCCGGCATGTAGGCCGTCAGGTGCAGCACCGGGCGCTCGTTCAGATCGTGCATCAGGCGCACCAGCCTGAGCATCGGGCCGCCCACTTCGGTTTGCAGCAGGCCGGCGCGCACCGGCTCGGCCACCACCGCGCTGATCTCCTGGACCACGCGGCCGAACTCCACGCCCTGGGCCATGAGGATCTCGTAAAGCGCCTTCTTCTTGAGCGCGGCGGCCGTCGCGCGCTGGCCGATGTCGGCCGGCACCCAGACGTCGGTCAGCAGCGCGGGCGCGCCGCCGGGATGGCTGCGCAGGCGCAGTGCGTGCACCGCCATCGCGCCGGGCGCCAGCAGCAGCAGCGACGCCACGTCCGGCGGCGCCACCGCCTGGCTGACCTCGAGCACCCGCACTTCGGTCTCCTGCGCGGTCTTGCGCAGGCTGTCGAGCACGCTGAGGCTCGGCATCCGGCGCGCCAGCGGCAAGTTGGCCGCGACAAAGGTGCCGCGCCCGTGGCGGCGCTCCACCAGCCCTTGCGCGGCCAGGTCGGCCAGCGCCCGTCGCACCGTGATGCGCGAGACGCCGAAGCGCTCGCCCAGCGCCTCTTCCTTGGGCAGCGCGCCCTCGGGAAACTGGCCCTGGTTGATCTGGTCGCGCAGCACCAGGAAGAGCTGGCGATGGAGCGACGTTCCCTGTGCCGGGACGAAAGGCGCGGGTGCGAGCGGGGGTGCGGTCTTCATGGTCGCGAGCATATCTTCTTGATTTGTTGTTATGTTGTGATAGTCTTAGTACAACAAGCCTGATATGGAGACACCACGATGAACGCCCAAGCATCCCTGCGGCGGCAGCTCGCCGCAGCCGGCGTGGTCAACGCGCCCGGCGCCTGCGACGGCATCGGCGCGCGGGACCAGACA
>DASXKG010000718.1:0-2897 GCA_036496965.1 Variovorax sp. | reverse complement strand
CGTGACCGAGTCGCGCATGGGCGTCAACTATGGCTTGAACCGGGTGCGCTTCATGTCCCCGGTACCGGTCGGCGGCCGGGTGCGCGGCCGGATGAAGCTGCTGTCCTCGGAGCCGATCCCCAACGATGGCGTGCAGATGACCTGGGAAACCGCCATCGAGCTCGAAGGCGCGCCGAAGCCCGCCTGCGTCGCCGAGTCCGTCGTTCGCCGGTATAAATAGCTCGCCCCCCAGGCTGCGCCGCACTTCGTGCCGCTCCGCCCACCCCCCTGCCGGGGGGCGCAGCCGGCGGCCCGGCGAAGCCGGTTCCGCGGCTGCCCACGAAAGGGCCGGCCTTCGGCGGCCGGGAGCCACGATGGGCTGGCTTTATTTGAATCCGTTCTGCCGCCAGGCCTCGAAGACCGTCACGGCCACGGCGTTCGACAGGTTCAGGCTGCGCTGGCCCTCGCGCATGGGCAGGCGCAGGCGCTGCGGCGGGGCGAAGCTGTCGCGCAGTCCGGGCGCCAGGCCGCGGGTTTCCGAGCCGAAGACCAGCCAGTCTCCGGGGCGGAAGGCGACGTCGTGGGCCGGGCGGGCGCCGTGCGTCGTCAGCGCGAACATGCGCTCCGGCGACGGCCGTTGCGTTGCCAGGAAGGCTTCCCAGCCGGGATGGCGCAGCACTTTCGCATACTCATGGTAGTCCAGCCCGGCACGGCGCAGCAGCCGGTCGTCCATCGAGAAGCCCAGCGGTTCGACCAGGTGCAGGCTGCAACCGGTGTTGGCGGCCAGCCGGATCACGTTGCCGGTGTTGGGCGGAATCTCGGGTTCGACCAGGACGATGTGGAACATGGTCCGATTGTCGGGCGCGGGGCGCAGGTCCGGTCATCCCTGCGTTCCATCTCGCTGTCGCGTATCCCGAGACGTATGAAACCGGCGCAGCAAGAGGCCAGGGATACCGCGGAACCGGCTTTGCCGGGCCGCTGGTATCGCCCCCTCGAGGGGGAGGCGCCGCAGGCGCTTCGGGGGTGTTTCTATTCCGGCAACGGGGTCCTGGCCAGCACCAGCGCTGTGATGTGCGCTGCGCCGGCCTCGCGCAGCACCTGCGCCGCGGCAAAGAGCGACGCACCGCTGGTCATCACGTCGTCGACCAGCACCAGATGCCGCCCGTAGACGGCCGGCGCACGCAAGGGATCGAGCGCGAAGGCACCGCGCAGGTTGCGCAGCCGCTCCTTGCGAGCCAGGCCGCTCTGGGCTTCGGTTTCACGCGTGCGCAGCAGCAGGGTGGCGTCGGCCTTGCGCGGCTCCAGGCGCCGCGCCAGCTCCCAGGCCTGGTTGAAGCCGCGCTCGCGCAAGCGCTGCGCTGCCAATGGCATCGGCAAGACCAGCTCGGCCTGCTCGAGCGCCGGCTCGACCCAGGGCGCGCTGCGCAGCAGCGTGGCCAGCGGGCCGGCGCGCCCCGCGTCGCCACGGAACTTGAAGGCCGCGATGGCCTCGGGCCAGGGCCAGGCGTAGTCGCAGGCGGCCAGGCAGGCATCGAGCGGCGGGGGCTGCCGCAGGCAGTCGTCGCACAAGGCCATCCCGTTCGCCATCGGAAGCGCACAGCGGCGGCAACGCGGCACCGGCGCAGCGAATCGGGCCACGCAAGCCTCGCAGACCGGCTGCGCGGGCCAGGCGCGGCAGACCGCGCACTGGCTCGGCAGGCGGCCGAGCAATGCCGACAAAGTCCGTTCGGACCAGTTGCTGAACATCCCTCAATATACTCAGCGGCCCATGCCCACCGACCCCGCTCAGCGCCCGCCGACCATCGATGCCGTGGCGGCCGCACGCTGGAGCCGCCTCGCGCCCGCAGGGACCTCGCCCTGGCTGCACGAAGAAGTCGGCCGCCGCATGGAGGACCGGCTGCAATGGATCAAGGCCCAGCCACGCCGCTGGGCCGACTGGGCGCCGTTGCGGGGCGGCCTGGAGGCGCATGCGCTGGTCGCCAGGCGCTACCGCGACGCGATGCCCTACGTGATCGAGCCGCAGCCTGCACTGGCGGCCGCCACGGCCCAGGCGCTGGCGTCGCCGTGGTGGAGCGCGCGCCGCTGGCAACACGCGCAGCCCCGCTTCGAGCTGCCGCCGGAGGACGGCGTCGATCTGCTGTGGGCCAACATGGCGCTGCACATGGCCGCCGATCCGCAGGCGCTGATCGCGCGCTGGCACCGACTGGTGGCGACCGACGGCTTCCTGATGTTCTCCTGCCTGGGCCCCGACACCCTGATGGAGCTGCGCGCGCTCCATCACCGGCTCGGCTGGCCGGCCGCCAGCCACGAATTCACCGACATGCACGACTGGGGAGACATGCTCGTCGGCGCGGGTTTCGCCGAACCGGTGATGGACATGGAGCGCATCGTCCTGACCTGGGCCGGCGCCGAAGCCGCTCTGGCCGAACTGCGCGGCCTGGGCCGCAATCTGCATCCGGGCCGTTTCCCGGCCCTGCGCGGCAAGGCCTGGCGGCGGGCGCTGGCCGAGGCACTGCCCGCGCTCGCGCCGGCCGAGGAGGGCGGCGGGCGGATCGCACTGAGCTTCGAGATCATCTACGGCCACGCCTTCAAGCCGGCGCCGCGGGTCGCCCTGGCGTCCGAAAGCGCGGTTTCCCTGCGCGAAATGCGCTCCATGCTCCAGCGCGGACGCCCAGGGGCTTGAGTGGCCCCCACGCTCCCCACTTCGTGTGGGTCGCTGCCCCCCGAGGGGGAAGCAGCAGGCCGCCCGTCTGCGCAAAGCGCGGACTTCGCCGCGCTGGCGGCCCGGCGCCGGCCTGATGCCGCCGATCTTCGAGGTCACTTCGGCGCAGCTCACCGCGTGGATGATGAGCTTCCTGTGGCCCTTCGTGCGGATGCTGGCACTGGTCGGCACGGCGCCGATCTTCGGCGAATCGTGG
>DASXKG010000717.1:0-1517 GCA_036496965.1 Variovorax sp. | reverse complement strand
ACCACGCTGGCCGCCTCCAGCACATCGCGCACCCAGGCGCTGAATTCGGGCAACGTGCAGCGCACACCGCCGAACTCACCGGGCTCGCCGTCCAGATGGAGTGCCGAGATCATCGCGATGCCCGCCGCGTCGCCGGCCAGCGCGCCCCACTGGCCGCCGTCTTCGAGCAGCCCGCGAGTCGCATCCAGCCAGTCGCCGAGCGGGCGCGCTCCGGCCAGGCTGGCGCGCAAGTTCTCGATCGACTCGGTCAGGGGCTGCAGCGCCGCATCGCGCGCCATCTCGCTCGCGGCGACGAAGGAACGCCAGGCGCGCCAGTCGCGCATGCCGCGATCACGCAGCCGGGCTTCGAGCAAAGACACCGCGGCCGTGTCGAAGACCCTGGCGCTCTTGAGCCAGTCGAGCACCTGGTCGCTGCCGGCATCGTGGGCACAGGCGCGCAGCGCGCTCATGAGCGTGGCGGCCGCGCGCGTGGTGGAGAGCTTCCAGCCGGTTTCGTCCTGGGTCGCGACACCGCGGGCCGCGAGTTGGGCGCCGATGCGCCGGGTCAGCGCGCGATCGGTGGCCACCAGCGCCACCGGTGCGCGGCCCTGGGCCAGATGGTGCAGCACGGCCGCCGCAGCGCGTTCGGCTTCGTCCTCCGGATCGGCCGAGGGATGCAGCGCGGCAACGCAGGGCGGTGCCGTGGGCGTGACCAGCGGCAGGCGCAGCACCTGTTCGCCGAACTGCAGCGCGATCCGGTTGACCAGCGGATCGCTCTGCAGTCCTTCGAGCACGACCAGCTGCTCGACCTGAGCCAATGCATCGGGGGCCAGCAGCACGTCCGTCGCATAGCCGGAATTGGCCGCCCAGGCGAGCGCAATGTGATTGAGCGCGCTTTCGGTCCGGAACCATTCCGAGCCCTTGCCCACCCCCACCACCTCGCCCATCCGCGCGGCCCAGTCCGCGCGCTCATGCGGTGCCTGGGCCGCGGCCAGCGGCGCGAGCTGCAGCGCGATCTCGACCAGGCGTGCGGCCCAGGCGTTGCGGGCCGCGGCGAAGCCTGTGCGCGCCAGCAAGGACTGCGCCGTGAGCAGATCGCGCGCCATGTCGAAGGCGATGTCGTCCGCAGCCGGCACGAAGCCGCCCATGCTGCGCGCCCAGTTGCGCGTGGTCTCGAAGTTCGGCGCGAAGCCCGGGCTGCCGTGGGCAGCCCACATGGCGCGCGCCAGCGGCATCAGTTGCGCATAGGGCAGCAGCACCACGGTGCGCGCGGCGTGCAGGCTTCGCTCGGTCAAGAGGCGCGTGATCCGCGCGACGATGCCGTCGCCCGGGTCGCACCACAGCGCGTGTGCGGGATGGCGCTCGCAGGGTTGCATGGGAATTTCAGGAGGAAGGGTTGGCCCTGGCTATCGCAGCCATAGCTTCAGGGCCGGCCACGCCGGCACTTGGTTTCTGTCACAATGACCCGCACTTTAGCTGCACCGAAACTCTCCGCGCAGAAGGACACATGCCATGGCCAGCGAACTCATCAAACACAT
>DASXKG010000716.1:0-2783 GCA_036496965.1 Variovorax sp. | reverse complement strand
GGTCGTAGTGGATGCGGTGCCAGTTCTCCATCGCCGCCGACCAGCGCATGAGGTGGACGGCGGTCAGAGGCCCCTTGGGCAGGCGGGGCGGTTCGAAGCCGATCGGCACGTCCTCGAAGCGCGGTGTGGTCCGATGGCGGTTCATCCGGCGCTCCCGGCCCGGCGCAGCAGCGTGCGCCGCGAGCGCAGCAACAGTTCGCCGGCGCGAGTGCAGATCTCCGACTCGATGACGACGACGATCAGCACCCCCTTGGCCGTCGCCTTCTCGTGGATGTCGGCGTAGCGCTGGCGCACGGTGACGGTCTCGCCGACACGCGCATGGCGGAAGAACTCGAATTCGGAGCCGCCATTGAGCACCGGCAGGTGCAGCAAGGGCACGATCGGCGGCAGTCCCGGCGCCGGCACGACCCCGTCGAAGTCGGCATTGCCTGCATTCGCCTGCACCAGGTCCGGCGCGCTGAAGGGCCGCCGCAGCATGTGGTTGGGAAAGAGCGGCGGCGCGATCGGGCCGCCGTAGCGGCCATTCGTCGCGGCATCGGCGCCGTAGTCGGGATCGTCGTCCATGATGGCCTGCACGAAGCGCCGCACCGCGCCTTGCTCGACCGGATCGCAGGCGAGCTCGAGATCGCTCCAGGTGCCGATGCAGGCCTTGATCTCGTCGCTGATCATCTGCTGCGCGGGCCTATCCCCAGACCTCGTCGGGAACCGGCAGTCCGCGCAGGTCGTCGGCGGTCAAAGGCCGGTCGGCCTGCGTGCCGCCGCTCTCCAGCATCAGGATCACCTGCCGCGTGTGCTGCGCGGCATGCCAGCTGGTGCGGTCGAGCACATCGTGCATCGGCCGCTGGCCGTAGTAGGTCGTCATGGTGCGCTTCAGCTCGCGGTCCGTGGTCTGCGAATCCCACCAGGCGAGCGCCCGGTCGCGCACCTTGAGACCCCAGTCGGCGATGTCCTTGCCGGTCCACTCGGCCGGCGGAAGGTCCCTGAAGCCTTCGACATGCAGGCCCTTGCCCTCGGCGGCATCGATGAACATCTCGACCACGCGGAAGATGTGGAAGGCGGTCGCTCCCTGCGTGCGATTGCGGTTGCGGAAGAGCTGCTTGAGCTGCGATTCCGGGAACTGGCGCGTGTAGCGCGCGGCAGCCGTCAGCACCAGGTCGATCTTCTCGAACAGCTGCGCCGGCGGCAGCGGATCGCCGAGCCGGGTCTTGAGGTCGAGGAAGGCCAGCACGTCGCCGAAGGACTGGCACAAGGTGAAGCGGTCGCCGAGCGACACCACGGGCAGACCGCGCGCACCGAGGCGCCGGAGCTCGGCCAGCGCCTCGTCGTTGTCCTGCACGTTGACCGACTCGTACTCGATGCCCTGCTTGGTCAGGAATTCCTTGGTTCGCAGGCAGGACGAGCAGCCGGGCTGCCAGAAGACCTTGATACGTGCGGGTTGCTGCGGCGTGGTCGACATGGTGAGATCCGTTTCGAGGGGGGACGGGAAACGCGCTAGTCCAGCTTGATGTGGGCTGCGCGGATGATGCTGGCGTACTTTTCGCGATCGGCGGCGATCAGCGCCGAGAACTGCGATGGGGTCTGGATGAACGGATCCTGGCCCTGTTCTTCGAGGCGCGCCTTGACGTCCGACATGGCGAGGATGCGGCCGATCTCCGCCGCCAGCTTATCGACGATCGGCTTCGGCGTGCCGGCGGGCACCATGATCCCGACCCATGACTTGATGTCGAAGCCCGGCAGGCCGGCCTGGGCGAAGGTCGGCACGTCCGGCAGGCTGGAGAGAGGGCTGGCGCCGGTGTAGGCGAGCGCGCGCAGCTTGCCGGCCTTGACCTGGCCGATGACCGAGACAGGCACCGAGAACATCGCCTGCACCTGGCCGCCGAGCAGGTCGGTGATCGCCGGGCCGCCGCCCTTGTACGGGACGCTGGACAGCTGCACGCCGGCCGTCATGTTGAAGAGCTCGCCAGCCAGCTGGTTGGCATTGCCGTTGCCCGAGATCGCGTAGTTGAGCGCGCCGGGCTTGGTCTTGGCCAAGGCGATGAACTGCTGCAGGTTCTGCGCCGGCACCGAGGGATGGACCAGGAGCAGGAATTCGCTGCGATAGAGAGTCGCCACAGGGATGAAGTCCTTGTCGCTGTCGTACGGCAGGTTGTTCATCAGCAGCGCGTTGATGACATGGGTGCTGGCCGTGATCAGGATCGTGTAGCCGTCTGGTGTCGACCTGGCCAGCGCCTCGGTGCCGATGATCGTGTTGCCGCCCGGACGGTTGTCGACGATCACCGACTGACCCCAGTCCTCGTTGATCTTCTGCGCCAGGATGCGCGCGACCGGGTCGATGCTGCCGCCGGAGGGGAACGGCACCAGCATGCGAATCGGCCGGTCGGGATAGGTCTGGGCCGAGGCGGGCTGCGGCGTCGTGAGCGATGCGAGCAGCGGCAATGCCAGGCAGGCTAGGCGAAGAAGAACCTGTCGCACCCGTGGCATCGGTGGCATCCGTTCCGTGTGTCCCATATGTCTCCGGCTCGTCGTTGTGGAGGCCACATCGGGTCGGCGGCCCGTTGGCTCATGTTAGCGCTAACGCGCCAAAGTCTAGGCCGCTGCCGTTGAACTGTCAAGAGTGGCCCCGACAGCTCTTGCAGCAGGTTCAGCGCGGATCGCCGTCCAGCCGGACGACCCAGCCGTCTAGCTCCCGGCCGGGGGCGCGGAAGCGGTTCAGGACTTCCGGGTCGTGACCCGGCACCACCAGCGACGGGTGATCCGCCAGGCTGTAGAGCCGCCGGTAACCC
>DASXKG010000715.1:0-11275 GCA_036496965.1 Variovorax sp. | reverse complement strand
AGCGAATGCCCCTCGCCCTCGGTGCTCGGCGGCTGGTACATCGGGCCGAAGACCGCATCCGGCACCTTGCCGCGCCAGGGCTCGAGCAAGGCGAGCTCGGCCGAAGACGGCATGCCTTCGGCAGCGCAATCGGTATTGCCGAACAGGTCCCGCACCCGCGGGTAGCCGCCGTAGAACATCTGCCGGTTCATCCAGTCGTAGTCGAGCGCCAGGTCCAGCGCCTGGCGCACGCGCGGGTCGCTCAGGAACGGCCGGCGGCTGTTCAGCACGAAGCTCTGGAAGCCGGAGGGCAAGCGGTGCGCGAATTCGCGCTTGACCAGCTCGCCGGTGTCGAAGCGCTTGCCGGTGACCCGGCGTGCCCAGTCGCCGGCCGAATAGAAGCTCATCATGTCGAACTCGCCGGCCTTGAAAGCTTCCAGGCGCGCCGTGTTGTCCTGGTAGATCTTGACCGTGACACGGTCGAAGTTGGCCGTGCCGCGCTTCACATTGAGGTCGCGCGCCCAGTAGTTCGGGTCGCGCACGTAGGTGATGTCCTTGCCGAAGCGCACCGGACCGATCTTGTAGGGGCCGCTGCCGATGGGCGTGTCCATCACCACCTGGTCGAAGGGCTTGGCCTTGCCGTTCTCCATGCCCCAATGGCGGCTGAAGATGGGCAGGCCGCCGACGATCAGCGGCAGTTCGCGGTTCGGCTTCCTGAAATTGAAGCGGACCGTGCGCGCATCGATGACATCGACGCCGGCCACGTCTTGCAGCGTGGTCTTGAAGGCCGGCGAGACATAGGGGCCGATCAGCGTGTCGTAGCTGTGCTTCACGTCGGCCGCCTCGACCGGCGTGCCGTCGTGGAAGCGGGCCTCGGCGCGCAGCCTGAAGGTCGCGCTCATGCGATCCGCCGGCACGGCGATGTCCTCGGCCAGCAGTCCGTAGCCGGAGGCGGTCTCGTCCATGGAGCCGGTCAAGAGCGTATCGAACATCAGGGTGTCCAGATACGCCGGCGGCGCGCCCTTGATCGTGAAGGGGTTGTACTTGTCGAAAGTCGAATAGCGCTGGTTGCTCACCAGGCGCAGCTCGCCGCCTTTCGGCGCATCGGGATTGACGTAGTCGAAGGCGCTGAAGCCGGCCGGGTACTTGAGATCGTCCCACATCGCATAGCCATGCGCCGCCCAGGCGGGCAACCCACACGCCATCAGCCAGCAGAACCAGAGAACCCGCATGCGAGAATTCTGCCCAAGATTTTCTTGAGGCAACCCCATGGGCTTTCTTTCCGGCAAAAAACTACTTATCACCGGCGTGCTGAGCAATCGCTCGATTGCCTACGGCATTGCCAGGGCTTGTCGCGCACAGGGCGCCGAGCTGGCCTTCAGCTACGTGGGCGAGCGCTTCAAGGAGCGCATCACCGAATTCGCCGCCGACTTCGACTCCGAGCTGGTGTTCGACTGCGATGTCGGCGACGACGCACAGATCGAGAAGCTCTTTGCCGATCTCGCCCGGACCTGGCCGAAGTTCGATGGCTTCGTGCACAGCATCGGCTTCGCGCCGCGCGAGGCGATCGCGGGCGACTTCCTGGAAGGCCTCTCGCGCGAGGGCTTCAAGATCGCGCACGACATCAGCGCCTACAGCTTTCCGGCGATGGCCAAGGCGGCGCTGCCCTATCTCAACGACAAATCGGCACTGCTCACCCTGACCTACCTCGGCGCCATGCGCGCGCTGCCCAACTACAACACGATGGGCCTGGCCAAGGCCTCTCTCGAAGCTTCAGTGCGCTACCTGGCCGAGTCGCTCGGCCCCAGGGGCATGCGGGTGAACGGCATCAGCGCCGGCCCGATCAAGACCCTGGCGGCCAGCGGCATCAAGGATTTCGGCAAGCTGCTGGCGGCCGTCACCAAGGTGGCGCCGATCCGGCGCAACGTGACCATCGACGAGGTCGGCAACGTGGCCGCCTTCCTGCTGAGCGACCTGGCCAGCGGCGTGAGCGCGGAGATCACTTACGTCGACGGCGGCTTCAGTCAGGTGGTGGGTGGCGTTGGGGAGAGCTGAGTCGCCTGCGTCGCGCGAGTGCGCGACCAGGGCCGATGCGCGCGTGTCCGGGGTCGCGCCCTAGACCGCGGCTTCGTCCTCCTCGCCGGTCCGGATGCGAACGACGCGCTCGACGTTGGTGACGAAGATCTTCCCGTCGCCGATCTTGCCGGTGCGTGCAGCGGCGACGATGGCGTCGACGCAGCGCTCGACGTCACCCTCGTTGACGACGACCTCGACCTTCATCTTCGGCAGGAAATCGACCACGTACTCGGCGCCGCGGTAGAGCTCCGTGTGGCCCTTCTGGCGGCCGAAGCCCTTGACTTCGGTGACGGTGAGCCCGGTGACGCCGACAACGGCCAGGGCCTCGCGCACGTCGTCGAGCTTGAACGGTTTGAGGATGGCGGTGATTTGCTTCATACGGTCTTTCTTCCGGCGGTTTCGATGAACTTGCTGGTGATAGGGTAGCGCCAATCCTTGCCGAAGCTGCGGTGGGTGACCCGTATGCCCACCGGGGCCTGGCGTCTTTTGTACTCGTTCTGCTTGATCAATCGGGCCACGCGCTCGACCACTGCAGGCTCGTAGCCGGCGGCGATGATCTCGTCGATGCCCTCGTCGTCTTCCATGTAGCGCGCCAGGATGCCATCCAGGATGTCGTAGGGCGGCAGGCTGTCCTGGTCGGTCTGGTCGGGGCGCAATTCGGCGCTCGGCGGGCGGCTGATGATGCGCTCGGGGATCGGCCCGGCGCCGGTGCCGTAGGGGTCGTGTGCGTTGCGCCAGCGCGCCAGGGCGAAGACGGTGGTCTTCAGCAGGTCCTTGATGACCGCGAAACCGCCCGCCATGTCGCCGTAGAGCGTGCAGTAGCCGGTGGCCATCTCGCTCTTGTTGCCGGTGGTCAGGACGATCGAGCCGAACTTGTTCGACAGGCCCATCAGCAGCGTGCCGCGGATGCGTGCCTGCAGGTTTTCCTCGGTGGCGTCCTCGGCCAGCCCCTGGAATTCCGCCGCCAGGGTCTCGCGGAAGGCCAGGAAGGTGGGCTTGATCGAGATCTCGTCATAGCGCACGCCCAGGCGTTCGGCCATGTCGCGCGCGTCGATCCAGCTGATGTCCGCGGTGTAGGGCGAGGGCATCATGACCGCGCGCACGCGGTCCTTGCCCAGTGCATCGACCGCGATGGCCAGCACCAGCGCCGAATCGATCCCGCCCGAGAGCCCGAGGATCGCACCCGGAAAACCGTTCTTGCCGATGTAGTCGCGCACCCCCGTCACCAGCGCATCCCAGAGCTGGGCCTCGGCTTCGCGCGGCGCGGCGATGGCGGCCGGCGCTTGCACCAGGCCGATGCGCCCGTCGCGGCGCTCCAGCGGCGCGAAGACCAGTTGCTCCTGGAAGCTGCGCGCCCGCAAGGCGATGCTGCCGTCGGCCTGCAGGGCAAAGGAGGCGCCGTCGAACACCACCTCGTCCTGGCCGCCGACCAGGTGCGCGTAGACCAGCGGCAGTTGCACCGCGCGGGCGCATTCGGCCATGCGCTCGATGCGCTCGCCCTCCTTGCCGACATGGAACGGCGAGGCGTTGATCGTGGCGATGATCTCGGCCCCCGCCTCCTTGGCGAGCCGGGCCGGCGCCTCGAACCAGGCGTCCTCGCAGATCAGCAGGCCGACCTTGACACCGCCGGCCTCGAAGACGCAGACGCCCTCGCCGGGGGTGAAGTAGCGGCGCTCGTCGAACACCTGGTAGTTGGGCAGTTCGCGCTTGGCGTAGGTGTCGAGGATGCGGCCCTCGCTGAGCACGCTGGCCGCGTTGTGGCGCAGTTGCACGGCGAGCGACTTGCTGCGCAGGCTGCCGCCCGTGGGATGGCCCACGACCACGAACATGCCGTCGAGGTCCGCCAGCTCGGCCGCCACCGCGCGGACCGCATCGTCGCAGGCCGCGACGAAGGCAGGACGAAGAAAGAGGTCTTCCGCCGCATAGCCGCAGAGCGACAGCTCGGGCGTGAGCAGCAGGCGCGCGCCCTGCACGTAGGCGTCGCGCGCGGCGTCGACGATCTTGCGGGCGTTGCCGGCGAGGTCACCCACCACGAAATTGAGTTGTGCGATGGCGAGCTTGAGCGTCATGTGGGAGCAGGAAAAGGGGCGCAATGATTATGTCATCCGATGTCCCGCGCATGTCTTGCGGCGCGGATTCCACGCCCGGCGGCGAGGGCTGTTACCCTCGACCTGCGATGCGCACAGCTTCTTCTCTCGCCGGCTTCTTCGACGCTGTCGTTCCGCGGCCCGCCGGGCAAGCCTATCTGCTGCTCGTGTTCACCACCCTGATCTGGGGCGCCAACGCAGTGGCCGCGCGGCTCGCGGTCGGCGAGGTCTCGCCGATGATGCTGACCTTCTCGCGCTGGATCGTCTGCTGCGTCGCGCTGGCGCTCACCTCCCGGCGCCAGATCGCCGCCCATTGGCGCACCCTGCTGCCCTCGTGGCGCTCGATCACGCTGATGGGCACGCTGGGCTTCACAGGCTTCAACGCCCTCTTCTACGCAGCCGCGCACCATACGACGGCGGTCAATATCGCCATCATCCAGGGCACCATTCCGGTGCTGGTGCTGGTCGGCAGCGCCCTCTTTTTCTCGACCCGGGTCACCCGCGTGCAATTGCTCGGGGTGGTGCTGACGCTGGCCGGCATCGCGGTCGTGGCTTCGCGCGGCCAGCTGGCCCTGCTGGCCGGACTGCAGTTCAACGTCGGCGACGTCTGGATCGTGATCGCCTGCCTGCTGTACGCCGGCTACGCACTCGGCCTGCGCAACCGGCCCGCCGTGCCGGCGATCGTCTTTTTTGCCGCCACGGCGGCGGTGGCCTGCCTGGTCTCGCTGCCGCTGCTCGGGGCCGAGATCGCCCTCGGGGAATTCATCATGCCCACGGCCAAGGGCATTGCGCTGATCCTGTTCATCGGCTTGCTGCCGAGCTTCATCTCGCAGATCACCTTCATTCATGCGGTGGGGCTGATCGGGCCGTCGCGCGCCGGCGTGTTCCTCAATCTGGTGCCCATCTTCGGCCCGCTGCTCGCGGTGCTGATCCTCGGCGAGCCGCTGTCCGGCTACCACGCCGCGGCGCTGGCGCTGGTGCTGGGCGGTATCACCATCGCCGACTCCTTCGGGACCGGCAAGCGTTGACCCGAATCCCTTGACCACCCCGATCGTCCGCATTCACCGTTCGCCGTCCGAGATCGAGGCGGCCGCCTGGGATGGCCTGCTGGCCCTGCAGGCCGCGCCGTCGCCCTTCATGCGCCATGCCTACCTGGCGGCCATGCACGCCAGCGCCAGCGCCTCGCCGGCCAGCGGATGGACGGCGCAGTTCGTCACGCTCTGGCGCGGCAAGCAACTCGCCGCGGCCTGCCCGCTCTACGTCAAGGCACATTCGTACGGCGAGTACGTTTTCGACTGGGCCTGGGCCAATGCCTACGAGCAGCATGGACTGGCCTACTACCCCAAGGCGGTCGTGGCCGTGCCGTTCACCCCGGTGCCGGGCAACCGGCTGCTGGCGCGCGACGCCGAGAGCCGGGCCTTGCTGGTGCAGGCGGCCGTCGCCTGGTGCAAGGAGGAAGAGCTCTCGTCGCTGCACCTTCTCTTCGGCGCCGAGGAGGATATCGCCGCTTGCGTCGACGCCGGCCTGATGCTGCGTCACACCGTGCAATTCCACTGGACCAATACGCCCTCCATGCTCGGCAGCGGTGGCGTCTGTGGCTGGGCCGACTTCGATGCCTTCCTGGCCAGCCTGGCCCACGACAAGCGCAAGAAAATCCGCCAGGAGCGGCGCAAGGTGCGCGATGCCGGCGTGACATTTCGCTGGGCGCGCGGCAGCGACATCAGCGAAGCGGATTGGGATTTCTTCTACCGCTGCTATGCCCGCACCTACCGCGAGCACGGCAACGCGCCCTATCTGAACCGCGACTTCTTCCGCCGCATGGCGGCGACCATGCCCCAGGCCTGGCTGCTCTTCATTGCCGAGCGGCAAGGCAAGCCGATCGCCGCCAGTCTGATCGCCCTGTCCGATGGCCTCGGGACCGCCGGCCCGGCGGTCGCCTATGGGCGCTACTGGGGCGCACTCGAACGCGTCGACTGCCTGCACTTCGAAGCCTGCTACTACCAGCCGCTGCAGTGGTGCATCGAGCACGGTGTGCAGCGCTTCGAAGGCGGCGCGCAGGGCGAGCACAAGATGGCGCGGGCCTTGATGCCGGTGCGCACCACCAGCGCCCATTGGCTGGCCCATCCGGCCTTTGCGGACGCGGTGGAGCGCTTTCTCGAACGCGAAGGCGCCGGCATCGAGAACTACATGGACCACCTGGGCGAACGCAGCCCGTTTCGCGCGCCGGACTAGCTCTTTTTCTTGAAGTTCGCGATGCCGTCCATGATTTCCTTCTTGGCGGCATCGAGGCCCTCCCAGCCCAGCACCTTGACCCACTTGCCGGCTTCCAGGTCCTTGTAGTGCTCGAAGAAATGGGTGATGGCCTTCAGCCGCATCGGGTTCACGTCGTCCACTTTCTTCCAGTGGCTGTAGATCGGCAGCACCTTGTCGGTTGGCACCGCCAGGACCTTGCCGTCGACGCCGGCTTCGTCCTCCATCATCAGGATGCCGATCGGGCGGCATGGCACGACCACGCCGGGCACCAGCGCCCAGGGCGTGATGACCAGCACGTCGACCGGATCGCCGTCCCCAGAGAGCGTCTGCGGCACATAGCCGTAGTTGGTCGGGTAGTGCATCGCCGTGGTCATGAAGCGGTCGACGAAGATGGCACCCGATTCCTTGTCGACCTCGTACTTGATCGGGTCGGCGTTCATCGGAATCTCGATGACGACGTTGAAGGCTTCGGGAGCGTCTTTGCCGGGGGAAACTTTGCCGAGGGACATGATTTGCCTGGGTGTGGTTGAAATGCAGCCGGAGATGCGGACAAACCCGAAGTTTACTTTCCGTGTCACGGCGCAGTCGCACACAAAGTCGCATTTGCCTGTAAATTGATCTCGTTGGCCAATCGGTCCCTGCCCTACGGGCGCCGGGGCTTCGAGGAAGCAACGCGGCGGAAGCACAGACCCGTACGCGTTGCGCGCAGGGTCGGGCTTTCGTCTCCACAAGTGACATCGATCGACTGGAGCAGCAAGGCATGACTGGCAACACCCCTCTCGTCCTCGCCATCGTTTGCGGCCTCGTGGCCGTGGGCTATGGCATCTGGGCGCGCAGCTGGATTCTTTCCAAGGACGCGGGCAACGCGCGAATGCAGGAGATCGCAGCGGCGATCCAGACCGGCGCGGCGGCCTACCTCGCGAAGCAATACCGCACCATCGCGATCGTCGGCGTGGTGCTGGCGATCCTGATCGGCCTCTTCCTCGACCCCATCACCGCGGTGGGCTTCATCCTGGGCGCGCTGCTCTCGGGCGCCTGCGGTTTCATCGGCATGAACGTCTCGGTGCGCGCCAACGTGCGCACCGCCCAGGCCGCGACCAAAGGCATCGGGCCGGCCCTGGATGTGGCTTTTCGCGGCGGTGCCATCACCGGCATGCTGGTGGTGGGTCTGGGCCTGCTGGGCGTTTCGGGCTTCTACTGGTTCCTCGCGGGCAACGGCGCGCCGCCGCCCGACAAGGGCCTCGTGGCATTGCTCAATCCGCTGATCGGCTTTGCCTTCGGCTCCTCGCTGATCTCGATCTTCGCGCGCCTCGGCGGCGGCATCTTCACCAAGGGCGCGGACGTCGGTGCCGACCTGGTGGGCAAGGTCGAGGCGGGCATTCCGGAAGACGATCCGCGCAATCCGGCGGTGATCGCGGACAACGTGGGCGACAACGTCGGCGACTGCGCCGGCATGGCGGCCGACCTGTTCGAGACCTACGCGGTCACCCTGATCGCCACCATGGTGCTCGGGGCGCTGCTGGTGAGCACGGCGCCGGTGAATGCGGTGATGTATCCGCTGGCGCTCGGCGCCGTGTCGATCATCGCTTCGATCATCGGCTGCTTCTTCGTGAAGGCCTCGCCGGGGATGGTGAACGTGATGCCGGCGCTCTACAAGGGGCTCGCCGTGGCCGGCATCCTGTCGCTGATCGCCTTCTGGTTCGTCACCGGCTGGCTGATTCCGGACAATGCCATCGCCAGCTCGGGCAGCCAGATCAAGCTGTTCGGCGCCTGTTTCGTCGGCCTGGCGCTGACCGCGGCACTGGTGTGGATTACGGAGTTCTATACCGGCACGCAATACTCGCCGGTGCGCCACATCGCGCAGGCTTCCACCACCGGCCACGGCACCAACATCATCGCCGGCCTGGGCGTGTCGATGCGCTCGACCGCGTGGCCGGTGCTCTTCGTCTGCATCGCGATCCTGGCCGCCTACACGCTGGCCGGCCTCTACGGCATCGCCGTGGCGGCCACCGCCATGCTCAGCATGGCCGGCATCGTGGTGGCGCTCGACGCCTACGGGCCCATCACCGACAACGCCGGCGGCATCGCCGAGATGGCGGAACTGCCCGCCAGCGTGCGTGACATCACCGACCCGCTGGACGCCGTGGGCAACACCACCAAGGCCGTCACCAAGGGCTACGCGATCGGCTCCGCCGGCCTCGCCGCCCTGGTGCTGTTCGCCGACTACACCCACAAGCTCGAAGGCTTCGGGCTGGCGATCAGCTTCAACCTGAGCGACCCGATGGTGATCGTCGGGCTGTTCATCGGCGGCATGATCCCCTACCTGTTCGGCGCGATGGCGATGGAGGCCGTGGGCCGCGCCGCCGGCTCGGTGGTGGAAGAAGTGCGGCGCCAGTTCCGCGAGATTCCCGGCATCATGGAAGGCACCGGCAAGCCCGAGTACGGCCGCGCCGTGAGCATGCTGACCGGCGCCGCGATCAAGGAAATGATGATCCCCTCGCTGCTGCCGGTGGTGGTGCCGATCCTGGTCGGCCTGCTGCTCGGACCGAAGGCGCTCGGCGGCTTGCTGATGGGCACCATCGTCACCGGCCTGTTCGTCGCGATCTCCATGTGCACCGGCGGCGGCGCCTGGGACAACGCCAAGAAATACATCGAGGACGGCCACCACGGCGGCAAGGGTTCGGAGGCGCACAAGGCGGCGGTCACCGGCGACACCGTGGGCGATCCCTACAAGGACACGGCGGGCCCGGCGGTGAACCCCCTGATCAAGATCATCAACATCGTGGCGCTCCTGATCGTGCCGCTGGTGGTCAAGTTCCACGCCGGGGACGCGGCGGCCATGACACCGCCCCCGGTGACTCCGGCGCCGCTGTCCGCGCCCGCCGCGGCGGGCGACACCGGCGCCTCGATCAAGACCGAGGGTGGCGTGGTCAAGTTCTACTTCGCCACCGGCAGCGCCGAAGTGGCGGCCGGTGCCGAGGCGGCTTTGGCCGACATCGCCAAGGCGGCGCAAGGGGGCGCCCATGTGGTGGTGAGCGGCTACCATGACGCCACCGGCGACCCGGACAAGAACGCCGAACTGGCCAAGCAGCGCGCCGTGGCGGTCGGGGCTGCCCTGAAGACGGCCGGCGCGCCCGACGACAAGGTCGAGCTCGCCAAACCGATGCAGGTGGAGGGCAGCGGACCGTCCGCCGAGGCGCGGCGCGTCGAGGTGAAGCTTCAGTAATACCTGGCGCGGCCGCGTTACGCAGTCACGTGTCTCGCGCCGCATGAAACCGGCGCAGCCAGAGGCCAGGGATACCGCGGAACCGGCTTTGCCGGGCCGCTGGTATCGCCCCCTGGAGGGGGAGGCGCCGTAGGCGCTTCGGGGGTGTTTGTCAGTTCAGTCTGGCGCCGCGCGGCAAGGCGGCCTGCTCGCTGTTGAGCGGCACGCCCTGCAGGGTGTCGAAGTCGGAGGGCGCCTCGGGCACCCGCATTTCCTCGAGCTCATGCAGCGACTGCACCCAGCGGCCGGCGGCCGAATCGGAGTGCTCGTCGTTGGTGAAGACGCCGTCGCGGATATAGAAGGTCTCGCCGACCGGCCGCTCCACGTGCAACTCGATCAGGCGGGCGATCGGGAAGGTGTAGGTGACCAGCTTTTCCTTGCTCTTGCGGTCCTTGGCGCCGCAATTGAAGAAACCTTCTGCCGCGATCACGATGCACGAGCCTTCGACGGAGCTGTCGATGTCGCCCCCGCAACGCCAGATGGCGCTGGGCAGGCGCACGCGTACCTTGTCGATGACCAGGTCGCGCTGCTTGTTGAGCGCATTCAGGGGCGGGACCAGCGAACGCAGCTGGCGCAGGCGCTCGGCGAAGTTGTCGTCCATGGTGAATTCGACGTGGTGCGTGGCACCACCCGAACGCTTGACAACCTGCATGATGATGTGACGTGCTCGGTTCACAGGGCTCGTCCTTTCGGGGGAAATCGACGCTGACCCGAGGCTCGTGCTGAAGGGGTTTTCATTCGGATTTCGGATCGACTGAGGGTTGAAGACAAAGTCGTTGATGCAATAACTTGCAATCAATTGTGTCCAACTGTAGTTCGATTCGCCGCCGAATGGTAGGCGGTGAGAAGTACTCAATTCGTTGTTCGCTATCGACCAGTCCAGACCGATAGCATCTCGAGCCGACCCAGGCTCAGGAAGTGCCGGCGGACTCGACCAGCGCGTCCAGCCCCTTGCACGAAGGCGCGCAGACTGTTTGCGACTTGCCCAGCAACTGGCGCGTACGCATCTGCGAGCGCACCCGGTGCTTGCCGCACATGAAGCAGGACATGGTCGCGCCGCTGAATGACGCCGAGGCGCGAAACGGCGAACCCGGCGCCTTGGCCTTGTAGCGCAGGCCGTCCGCCACCACCGCGGTCTTGACCTCGCCCTTACTCATGGGCTGCTTCCGGACCACGGCCACGGCCGCCCATGGCGCGCTCGATGGCTTTCCTGGCGGCCAGCTCGGCGGCCAGCGACGGGTCCAGCGCCGAACGGCAGAGGCCGGCGTGCTGGTAGTTGATGTTTTCGTACAACTGCGCGGCAGCCGGGTATTTGTCGAGCAACTGGCTCAGTTCGGCACCGGACTCGAGCTCGCGGAATTCGTCGACCAGGTGCATCACTACCGAACGGTATTGCTCGGCGCCCACCGGCACGGCGCTGTGCTCCAGCCGTTCCAGCAACTGGGCCAGGACATGCGTCACAGACAGATCTGTCTTGTGCGCTGGGATATGGGTAGCGTTCATGGCGAGCATTTGGGGCGGGGAGGCGTGATTGCAAGGGCGCGCAAGACCGGTGCCAGCTTGGCGTTTCCGGCGCCTAAAGCAGCATTTCCGGGACGATCGGTGCGATCAGGGC
>DASXKG010000714.1:0-3407 GCA_036496965.1 Variovorax sp. | reverse complement strand
GCCGAGGTCTTTGCCTTCGACGTCAGCCCTGAAAAGCTGGCCCTGGCCCGCGAGCTCGGCGCCGACCATGCCCTGGATGCGACCGAGCCGGGCTCGCTGGTGCTGCTGCGCCAGCGCGGCGGCGCCCACGTGGCCGCCGTCACCTCCGCGGCCCACGCGGCCTACGACGCGGCCGTGACCATCCTGCGTCCGGGCGGCACCCTGTGCGTGATCGGGCTGCCGGCGGAGCCGCTGCGCTTTCACGCGCTGGCGCTGGTCGGCAGCGAGGTGAAGGTGATGGGATCGGCGGTCGGCACCCGCGAGGACCTGCGAGCGGTGCTCGACATCGCGGCCCGCGGGCTGCTGCAGTGCCGCGTCGAGACCCGGCCGCTGGGCGCGATCAACGACGTCTTCGAGGCCATGCGGCGCGGCACGATCCAGGGGCGCGTGGTGCTCGATCCGCGCCGCTGAGCCGCGCTGGGTCAGCGATCCAGCGGCAGGTAGAGACTCTCCTTGACCTCTTCCATCACGACGTAGCTGCGCGACTCGGCCGTGACGGGAAGCTTCTTCAGCAGGTCGCCCAGCAGATTGCGGTAGTCGCTCATGGCCCGTAGCCGCGCCTTGATCAGGTAGTCGAAGCCGCCGGAGACCAGGTGACATTCCATCACCTCCGGCACGTGCATCAACTCCTTGCGCACCTTGTCGAAGACGTCGCCGGACTTGGACGACAGGGTGACTTCCACGAACACCAGCAGCGTCTTGCCGACCGCCTGCGGATCGATGCGCGCGTGGTAGCCGGTGATGACGCCTTCGCGCTCCATGCGCCGCACCCGCTCGGCGCAAGGCGAGGTCGAGAGCCCGATCTGCTGGGCCAGATCGGTCATGGAAATGCGGCCCTCGCGCTGCAGGATGTCGAGGATCTTGCGGTCGGTGCGGTCGAGATCGCTCATTTCACTCCGGGCGGCCCAGGACGGGCAGGTTGGCAGTTGAAAACGCTGAATCAGGCTCAAGTTTCAGTGAAGTTTACTGCACGAAGATTCATAAGATTGCCATCTGTCCTGCAACATTGGAGTCTGGCAATGAAAGTGATCGTCCTGGGCGGCGGTGTCATCGGCGTCACCACCGCGTACTACCTGGCGCGCAGCGGCGCCGAAGTGAGCTTGCTCGATCGCCAGGGCGGCCCGGCCCGGGGAACCAGCTTTGCCAATGCCGGCCAGGTCTCGCCCGGCTACTCCACGCCCTGGGCCGCGCCGGGCATTCCCTTCAAGGCGCTCAAGTGGATGTTCCAGAAGCATGCGCCGCTCACCATCCGTCCGGACGGCACGCTGTTCCAGCTGCGCTGGATGGCGGCGATGCTGAAGAACTGTTCGCCCGAGCGCTATGCGCAGAACAAGGAACGCATGATGCGCGTGGCCGAATACAGCCGCGACTGCCTGCGCGAACTGCGCGCCGCCACCGGCATCGGCTACGAGCAGCGCACCCAGGGCACGCTGCAGCTCTTTCGCACGCAGGCGCAACTCGACGCCGTGCAGCGCGACCTGGCGGTGCTCGACGAATGCGGCGTCCCCTACCGACTGCTCGACCGCGCCGGGCTGGCGCTGGCCGAACCGGCGCTGGCACGCACCGGCGACCGGCTGGCTGGCGGCCTGCAACTGCCCAACGACGAAACCGGCGACTGCCATCTGTTCACCCAGGGGCTGGCCGAGATCGCGCGCGGGCTCGGCGTCGACTTCCGCTTCCAGCAGCCGGTCGAAGGCCTGCTCACCGAAGGCGGCCGCATCGCCGGCGTGCGCCTGGGCGGCCCGCGCGGCGAAGTCCTCAAGGCCGACCGCTACGTGCTGGCCTTCGGCAGCTACTCGCGCGAATTCATCGCCCCGCTCGGCCTGGACCTGCCGGTCTATCCGGTGAAGGGTTACTCGCTCACCGTGCCCCTGGTGGACGCTTCGCTGGCGCCGCAATCCACCGTGCTGGACGAGACCTTCAAGGTCGCGGTGACGCGCTTCGACGACCGGATCCGGGTCGGCGGCATGGCCGAGCTCGGCGGCTTCGACCTGCGCCTGGACCCGCGCCGGCGCGCCACCCTGGAACATGTCCTCACCGACCTGTTTCCCTGCGGCGACCTGCCGCGCGCCAGCTTCTGGACCGGCCTCAGGCCCATGACGCCGGACAGCACGCCGATCGTCGGCGCGACGCGATTCGGCAACCTGTTCCTCAACACCGGCCACGGCACGCTGGGCTGGACCATGGCCTGCGGCTCCGGCAAGCTGGTGGCCGATCAGCTGATGGGCCGGCGCCCTGACATCCGCACCGATGGCTTGTCGGTCGATCGCTACCTCGCGCCCGCGCGCGATCGGCGCAGCGCGGCCCAGCCGGCCGGCATCGCCGCCTGATCGCAGCCCGGGGGCGGCGGGCATGACCTCCGGCGTCATCGACCGCCGGCGTGCTGCCCGCGACCATTCATTCACCCCGCACTGTCGCGGGCGTGAAATGAAAGGAAACGCCATGAACAGCCCCAGCCAACCCGATGCCGCCCGCATCGCCGAGCAGTACATCGCCGTCTGGAACGAAACCGACGAGCAGCGCCGGTACGCGCTGCTCGAAACCCACTGGACCGAGGACGCACGCTACGTCGATCCGCTGGCGCAGGCCAGTGGGCGCGGCCAGATCAGCGCGCTGGTCGGCGGCGTCCATCAGCGCTATCCCGGCTTTCGCTTCGCCCTGAAGGGCCAACCGGATGCGCATGGCGACCGCATGCGCTTTTCCTGGACGCTGGGCCCCAGTGGCGCCGAGGATCTGATCGAGGGCACGGACTTCGTGCAGCTCCAGCAAGGCCGGCTGCAATCGGTGACCGGCTTCCTCGACAAGGTGCCGGCGGGCGCCTAACCAAGACTAAGCGAACTGCTGCAGCGCCTGCCGTATCAGCTCCGCGCTGGGCGGCCGCACCAGCCGCGCCAGCTCCCGGCCGTCGCGCATGAAGATCAGGGTCGGCCAGAGCTTGACCTGGAATGAGCGCCCGAGCGCCCGGCCGCTGCCGTCCTCGATCTTCAGGTGGCGCAGGCCGGGGGTATCCGCCAGGGCCTCGGCCAGCAGCGGCTGCGCCGCCTTGCAGTGGCCGCACCAGTCGGTGCCGAATTCGATCAGGGTGGCGCCGGCGAGCCTGTCGACCTCGGCGCGAGAAGGCGCTTCGGACGCGTAGCGGGTGTTCATGCAGCCATTGTGGCGTGGCCCGGCGGCCGGCGCAGGCCAGGGGTCGGCCCGGCGCTTGGGCGGCCTCAGCTGATCAGCCGGCCCTCGGTGCTGATCACCGCCACGTCGACGAACTGGTTGCCTTCCCGGTTGTTGTGGCCGAAGTTGATCTTCACGCCACCCAGGTCGTAGCTCTCGATGCGCTCCAGGCCGCCGATCACCGCCGCCCGGGTGGGCGACGG
>DASXKG010000713.1:0-4344 GCA_036496965.1 Variovorax sp. | reverse complement strand
GGCGCCGCGCTGCCGTCCTTGCCGACGATGCGCTTGGCGGTGCCGATGCCGGCCACGTTCATCAGGATGCGGGCCGGGCCGTGGGCGGCTTCGGCCTTGTCGAGCGCGGCCGTCACGCTGTCGGCTTGCGTGATGTCGCAGACGCAGGCCACGGCGCAGCCGTCTCCGAATTCCGCGCCTATGTCCGCCGCGACCTTCTCGGCCAGTGCGGCGTTGACATCGAGCACCGCGACCTTCGCGCCCTGCCGGGCGAGTTCGCGGGCCGTGGCTTCGCCGAGGCCGGATGCGCCTCCGGTGACGAGTGCGGCTTGACCTTGGATGTTCATGGCGGTTGTCTCCTGGCTGGGGTTAATGCGGTTTGAGCGTGAACGGCAGCGTGCCGGCATGCAGCGCCTCGGCCACCGCCGCGCGGTGCTTGAGCACGGCGCGCTGGTTGATGGAGCCCTTGTCGGTCACTTCGCCCTTGTCGATCGAAGGGGCCTCGGACACCAGGTGCGCCCGCGCGATGCGATTGGCGCTGCCGGTGCTCTGGGCGGCCAGCTGGTCCAGCACCTGCTGGAAATGGGCGCGCACCAGCGCGCTGTCGAGCACCTCGCGCAGGCTGGTGTCGGGCGCCAGCCCGGCCAGCGCGCGCACCGCCGGTGTCGGGAAGATCAACGCGCCGACTTCCTTCAGGTTGATGCCGGTCAGCACCACGTCCTGGATGTAGGGCGCACCGGCGGCGATGATCTTCGCGCGCAGCGGTCCGACGCTGACGAAGGTGCCGGTGGCCAGCTTGAAGTCCTCGGCGATGCGCCCGTCGAAGCGCAGGCCGCGGTGGATGTTCGATTCGTCGATCCAGGTCACCGCATCGCCGGTCGAGAAGTAGCCCTCTTCGTCGAAGGCCTCCGCCGTGGCTTCCGGCGCGCGCCAGTAGCCGGGCGTGATGTTGGGGCCGCGATAGCGCACTTCGGTCTTGCCGTCGAGGTCGACCAGCTTGATCTCGATGCCCGGTGCCGGCAGGCCGAGGTCGCCCGACTGCACCGCGGGGCCGGTGATGTAGAGCGCGAAGGGACCGGATTCGGTCATGCCGAGGCCGGTGCCCATCACGATGCGCTCCCCCACCTCTGCCTCCTGCGTCTTGTGCAGGCTGTCCCACACCGGCTGGGCCAGCGCGGCGCCGGCATAGAAGAACATCTTCACGCGCGACAGCAGATTGCGGCGCAACTCGGCGTCGCTCTCCATGGCCAGCGCGATCGCCTCGAAGCCGGTCGGCACGTTGAAGTAGACGGTGGGCGCGATCTCGCGCAGGTTGCGCAGCGTTTCGGCCATGCCGCCGGGCGTGGGCTTGCCGTCGTCGATGTACAGCGTGCCGCCGTTGTCGATGACGATGCCGACGTTGTGGTTGCCGCCGAAGGTGTGGTTCCAGGGCAGCCAGTCGACCAGCACCGGCGGCTCGTCGCCCAGCGCCGGGATCGACTGGCGCAGCTGCTGCTGGTTGGCGCACCACATGCGGTGCGTGTTGATCACCGCCTTGGGCAGCTTGGTCGAACCCGAGGTGAAGAGGAACTTGGTGATCGTGTCCGGACCGGTGGCGCGCGCGGCGGCTTCGACGGCGGGCGTGGCCGCGGTGGCGGCCAGCGCGGCGAAGGATGTGGCCGCCCGCCCATCCAGCGCGCCTTCGCCCAGCACGACCTCGACTTCGGACCCGAGCGTGGCGGCGATCGCGCGGCCGTAGCGTTGGCTGTCGGCGGCGAAGACCAGGCCGGGCGTCAGCGTGTCCAGCACGTGGCGCAGTTTCTCGAAATCCTGGCTCACCAGCGAATAGGGCGGCGAGACCGGGCAATAGGGAATGCCGGCAAAAAGACAGCCGAGCGACAGCAGCGCATGCTCGATGCTGTTCTCGCTCAGGATCGCGACCGGGCGCTCGGCGTCCAGGCCGCGCTCGAGCAGGCCCTGGGCAATGCTGCGCGCCTGGCGCAAGGCGTCGGCGTAGCCGAGGCGCACCCAGTCGCCGGTGCTGCCGTCGGCCAGGCGTTCACGCCGGGCCATGAAGGTGCGATCGGGTGCGACCTGTGCCCAATGCGCCAGCCGGTCGGTCATGCGCTCGCAGTAGCCGGCCAGCGGCGTCTCGGCCTGCAGGTAGCGCGTGCCCGGTGCGCCTTCGCGCAGCACGGCGCGGGTGACGCCGAAGGCCAGCGGGCGGTATCTGATGGCAGTCATGGAGAAACCTCGCGCAGCAGCGCTTCGGGATTCGCCTTCGGAGCGGCCGGGCGGCTCATTGCTTGCTCACCTTGTTGGCGCGGCCTTCGAGGAAGTCGCGCACGCGTTCCTTGGCCTCCGGCGCGCTCTGGGCGATGCCGGCGATCAACGCTTCGGTGAAGAAGCCGTGGTCGGCCGGCTGTTCGGCGATGCGCGGCAGGGCGTGCATGAGTGCGTAATTGGTCAGCGGTGCGTTGGTGGCGATGCGCCGGGCCAGTTCGACCGCCTTGTCGAAGGCCTGGCCTTCGGGCACCAGGTACTGCGCGAAGCCGGCGCGCTCGCCCGCCTCGGCGTCGTAGACGCGGCCGGTCATCATCATGTCGGTCATGCGGGCGGCACCGATCAGCTTCGGAATGCGCACCGAGCCGCCGCCGCCGACGAAGATGCCGCGCGAGCCTTCGGGCAGGGCATAGAAGGTGGTGCTGTCGGCCACCCGGATGTGGCAGGCGCTGGCCAGCTCGAGGCCGCCGCCGACCACCGCACCGTGCAGCGCCGCGACCACCGGCACCGGCCCGTACTGGACCAGGTCCAGCGCCGCATGCCACATGCGCGAATGCTGCATGCCCTGGCCGGCGTCGCGTTCCTTGAGTTCCGACAGGTCCAGCCCGGCGCAGAAGTGCGGACCCTCGCCGTCGATCACCGCCGCGCGAACTGTAGCGGGCAGTTTCTCGAAGGTGTCGCGCAAGGCCAGGATCAGCGGATCGGACAGCGCGTTGCGCTTGGCGCCACGCGCCAGGCGGATGATGGCGATCTCGCCCTGGAGGTCGATCTGGAGGTCGGTGTGGTTCATGATTGCATTCCGGTGTAGGATCGATTATGGTTATGAAAAATAACTACTTCAAGCCGTTCGACGCCGCCTGACGTAAGGACTTACCCTAGCCCCTTGGAGACAACGCCATGGACCATCAGAACCTGATCGCGATCGACACCCACACGCATGCCGAAGTGAGTTGCTGGAATCCCTTCGACAACTACGGCGAGGAATACGACCGGGCCGCCGACAAGTATTTCAGATCCAGCCGCCGCCCGACCATCCAGGAGAGCATCGACTACTACCGCGAGCGCAAGATCGGCCTGGTGATGTTCATGGTTGACGCGGAATCGAACATGGGCCGCCGGCGCATCCCGAACGAGGAGATCGCCGAGGCCGCGCAGAAGAACGCCGACATCATGATCGCCTTCGCCAGCATCGATCCGCACAAGGGCAAGATGGGCGCGCGCGAGGCGCGGCGGCTGATCGAGGAGCACGGCGTCAAGGGTTTCAAGTTCCATCCGACGGTGCAGGGCTACCACCCCTACGACAAGATGGCCTGGCCGATCTACGAGGTGATCGCCGAGCACAAGCTGCCGGCGGTGTTCCACACCGGCCACAGCGGTATCGGCTCGGGCATGCGCTGCGGCGGCGGGTTGCGGCTCGAGTACAGCAACCCGATGCACCTGGATGACGTCGCCATCGACTTCCCCGACATGCAGATCGTGATGGCGCATCCTAGCTTTCCCTGGCAGGACGAGGCGCTCAGCGTGGCCACGCACAAGCCCAACGTGTGGATCGACCTGTCGGGCTGGAGCCCGAAGTACTTCCCGAAGCAGTTGGTGCAGTATGCCAACACGCTGTTGAAGGACCGCGTGCTGTTCGCCAGCGACTGGCCGCTGATCACGCCCGACCGCTGGCTGAAGGATTTCGAGGATGCGGGCTTCAAGCCGGAAGTGGTGCCCGGCATCCTGAAGGGCAACGCGGTGCGGCTGCTGGGACTCGACGGCACGTAGCGGCCGCCCGGCCGGGCATGCCCGGCGCCGGGTCAGTGGGCGGAGATCACGGTGCCGCGCAGTCGCGACTGCGCAATGGAAGTGCCGAGGAGCCCGCTGGCCGCCGCCTGCGCGGAGAAAGCGTCGACGCAGGCCGCGCCGGCCTCGCGCCCCTTCGGGACACCCAGCGCGAAATGCTCCAGGCCCCAGTGCCCGGGCAGTACGCGTGCGCCCGGCACCTGCTCGGCCAGCTCGAAAAGAGTGGCGCTGTTGGTGGCGAATCCGTCCAGCGATCCCTGACCCAGCAGGGTCCCTGCCTGAAGCAGGGTGGGCACCGCAACCAGCACCGCGGAGGGG
>DASXKG010000712.1:0-3589 GCA_036496965.1 Variovorax sp. | reverse complement strand
CTCGGACAGCCGCGCCGCAGTCTCCGGGTTGTGGTCCTCGTCGGGGCCGGGCAGGGTGACGATCAGGCCGCCGCTCACGTAGTGGGCGATGCGATGCATGTCGTAGATCTTGGTCGCCAGCAGCAGCTTGCCGATGTTGCTGAACACCGCGTCCGGCATGAAGACATCGCAATGCGCATCGGCCTTGCCGTAGACGCTGGCCGCGACGCCGCAGGCGAAGAAGCTCTCGGTGATGGTGATCAGTTCGACCATCTGCTCGCGCAGGTGCGTCTCGCGCCCGGGATCGAAGCCGTTCGCCTCGCACATCAGGGCGCCGGCACCGATCAGCAGGTCGCCGAAGCCGGCCCGGGCGCCGATGCAGCTGTGCCGGTGGTGCGTGGCATAGCTGTAGGTGAGATGCCCGCTGTGCTCCCACTCGCCGGCATAGAAGACGTGCTCCCAGGGCACGAAGACGCGGTCGAACAGGCACACGCCCGTGCTCTGGCCGAACTTGCGGCTGAACAGGGCCTCGCCGTGCTCGAGCTTTTCGCCGGGGCGCCCGGCCGGCCGCGCCACGATGGTCAGCCCCGGGGCATCGAGCGGCACGGCGCAGCACACGGCGAAGTCGGCGTCCTCGCGGCCCATGTGGCGGCAGGGCATGACCAGCAGTTCGTGCACGTAGGGCGCGCCGGTGACGATCGCCTTGGTGCCGGAGATCACGATGCCCTTGCCATTGCGCTCGACCACGTGGAGGTAGCTGTCGACCTGCGCCTGTTCGTGCGGGCGGCGGCTGCGGTCGCCCTTCGCATCCGTCATGGCCACGCCCAGCGTCAGATCCTGGTCCTGCACGCGGTGCAGGTATTCGGTGAAGCGCGCGCGGTGCTCGCGGCTGCCGCGGGCGTCGTCGATGCGCGCCGAGACCTGGGCGATCGCGTTCAGCGCGTCGTGCGTCAGGTAGCGCTGGGCACAGCCGGTTTCCTGGCAGACCAGCCGCACCGCCTCCAGCTTGTTGAGCAGGTCGCCGCAGCTGCCGTTGATGTGCGAGAGCCGGTTCACCCGCTTGCCGCTGCTGGCTTGCACGGCCGTCATGAGGGGTTCGTACTGCGTCTTCAGCGCGTAGTCGTAGGTGAGCGCGATGGCATTGATGCCGGGCTGCAGCGCAGGCTCGTCCGCCACGCTGTCGACCTGGCGGCCGTCGACGAAGACCATCGGGCGATAGCGGCGCAGCGACTCGCGGTAGTCGTTGCCGGACATGAGGCTGGCATGGGGCGGGGTGGCGTTCATCGCCTCAATTTACATCGCCCTCGCCGAGCTGCGCCGTGCCCCGGTGCCCGTGGTACGGTCTGGGGTCGATTCGTAGATTCCCGAAAGAAACCGTCATGCTGCTCGACGCATCGCAATCCCAACTGGTCCTGGTCGACTACCAGGCGCGTCTGATGCCGGCCATCCTCGAGGCCGAGGCAGTCGCCAGTAACGCGGTCCGGCTCGCCCGGATGGCCCGCCTGGTGGAGGTCCCGGTCTGGGGCACCGAGCAGAACCCGTCGAAGCTGGGCGAGAACCTGCCGGACATCCGCGCGCTCTGCCAGCGCACGCTCGCCAAGATGCATTTCAGCGGCGCGGAGGAGGGCCTGGTCGAATGGCTGAGGGCGCCCGCCAAGGCGCCGCAAGGCAATGCGCGCAGCCTGCCCCGGCATCTGCAGAAGCCGGCCGCGCCGCAGGAGCGCAACGCGATCGTCATCGCCGGTTGCGAGGCCCATGTCTGCTTGCTGCAGACCGCGCTCGATCTGCTCGAGGACGAATTCGAAGTCTGGGTCGTGACCGATGCCTGCAGTTCGCGCACCGAGCGCAACCGGGACGCGGCCTTCGACCGCCTGGCTGGCGCGGGCGCCGAACTCGTCACCACCGAGATGGTCGGCTTCGAGTGGCTGCGCACGGCCGAGCATGCGCACTTCAAGGAATTGCAGGCGTTGATCCGTTAGCCAGCGCGGGCGTTGTTCGCTGCTGCTAGCGCTGCCGCATGCGCTGCTGCCAGGCCTCGCGCACGATCAATGCCATCGTCTCCACCGGCGTGAACACCAGCGATGCGCTGGCGAAGACCGCGCAACAGAAATCGCCAAGCTGGAACACCACCGGCGGATCGGCTTCGGCGAGAAAGCGGCTGATGACCGCGGCATGGAACAGCAGCAGCGCAAAGTTCGCGAGCGCCAGCGCCCGGACCAGGTGGCTCGTGAACATCGCGCAGCAGATGGCGGCCTGCACCGTGGAAGCGGCAAGCAGCGACATGCCGATCGGATAGCCCAGGGCATAGGCTTCGAGCCCGAGCGCGGCCAGCAGGATCGAGCCGACCGCCAGCAGCGCCGACTTGCGTCGCACCGCGCGGATGGGGGTCATCGGCCGCGTGCGCGCCATTGCTCGACATGGTCGAGCAGCCATCCGAAGACGAGGACCAGCGCCAGGGCGCCGAGGGTGCAGAGGTCCGATGTCATGTTTTCCTCCCTTCTCTTGAGTGGTGCCTTCAGTCTGGCCTTTCGCATCCGGGCTGTGAATCCGCCATTGGAGAGGGTGCGCGCATCGAAGGTGGTAGCGCTTTCGACCTTGACCGCGGAGGTGGTGTCAACGCCTCTGCAGCCGCCGGTAGGCATTGAAATGGCGAATCGCCTGTTGCTTGTGACCCAGTTCGTCATGAAGTCGGGCGGCATTGAAATGCGCATCCGCGAGTTCCGGGTCCAGACGCAGGCAGCGCTCGTAGGCGTCGAGCGCCTGGGCGGTGCGCCCCAGGTCCTCCAGCGCGACGGCTTGATTGAAGTGCAGCAGCGCCTCCTCGGGCGCCCGCTCCAGGGCCTTGTCATAGAGCGATACGGCCTCGGCGCAGCGCCCGGTTTCGCAGAGCAGGGCCCCGAGATTGAGATAGGTGTCCGTATGGGCGGGCTCGATGGCCAGTGCTTGCCGATAGGCGGCTTCGGCGCCGGCCTGGTCGGCGGCTTCGCGTGCTTCGCCGCGCGCGAACCATTCGTCGGCCGACGCCGCGGCCGGGGCAGGATCCGCTGGCGGCCGCTCCACGAAGCTCACCGAGCCGCGCTCCGCCGCGACTTCGAAATCCATCAGCAGCTGGCCCGACTCGGCCTCCCAGCGGCTGCCGCGGTCATGGACCGCGATCGTGCTGCCGACCGCCGTGATGCGAAGGCCGCTGAGCGGCAGCTCGGCGGGCAGCGTGGCCTTGAGTCGCTGCAAGGCGCGCACGATCTTGCGGGTCGGGATATCGGCGGCCTGCAACCGATGGGCGGTGCGCAGCAGCACCACGTCGCGAAAGGAAAAGCGGTATTCGTTGCGCGGCCCGCGTTCCGGACTCACGAAGCCGTTGGCCACCAGCCTCGAGACGGCGCTGCGCGACAGGCCCAGCATCTGCTGGATGCCACGCATCGTGTGCGGTGCATGCTCTGCGGAGCCGCTCACTGGAGCCCCCACGCTCGGCACTTCGTGTCCTCGCTGCCCACCGAGGGGACCCGACGCTTGGGGCGGCCCGCGGCGCTCACTTGCGCGATCGGGCGCGCGCCGGGACAGGCGCCGATTCCTCGGGCGTCGTCGCGGCCTTCACGGCCCGCTTCACGCC
>DASXKG010000711.1:0-4039 GCA_036496965.1 Variovorax sp. | reverse complement strand
CCCCTGCGCCTGCCGGCCGCGGGCGAGCACGGCGTGCAGCGCCGCGATGCCGACGGCGAGATGCAGGAGCAGCGCGCTCTCGACCTGAGCCTGGTGCTGAACGCGGCCAACGAACTGGCGCGCATGCATGAAGGCCTGCTGGTCGAACGCAAGCATGCCGCGATCGCCCTGCACTACCGGCTCGCGCCGCAGCTCGAGGCGGTCTGCCGCGAAGCGATGACGCGGGTCATCGACGGCCAGCCGCAGTTCGAGCTGATGCACGGCAAGTTCGTCTTCGAGGTCAAGCCCGCGGGCATCAACAAGGGCGTCGCGATCGATGCCTTCCTGCGCGAGGCGCCGTTCGCCGGCCGCGTTCCGGTGTTCGCCGGCGACGACACCACCGACGAGAGCGGGTTCGCGATCGTGCAGCCGCGCGGCGGCATCGCGATCAAGGTCGGCTCCGGGCCGAGCCGGGCGCTGCACCGGCTCGATTCGCCGCTGGCGGTGTTCGAATGGCTCGTGGCGGCGCGAAATCAGCTCGCGTCGACCCCCACCCCCTTGCCGAAGAAGCCCGCATGACGACACCCGCCTCCGAAGAAGAGACCGCAGCGGCCGATCGGGCGGCGGCGCATCCGGAGGCCCTGTCGAAGCCTTCCACGGCGCACGGCTTCAGCCCGCCGGCCCCAGCCTCGCTCGATGTCGGCGTGATCGGCAACTGCGCCTACAGCGCCCTGATCGACGCGCGCGGACGGGTCGTCTGGTGCTGCCTGCCGCGCTTCGACGGCGAGCCGGTCTTCAATGCGCTGCTCGATCCGCGCGAGGACGCCAGCGCCTGGTCGATCGAACTGGAGGACTTCGCGTCCTCGAAGCAGTGGTACGAGCCGAACACCGCGGTACTGCGCACCCAGCTCTTCGACAGGAGCGGCCAGTGCATCGAGATCACCGACCTGGCGCCGCGCTACCAGAGCCGCTCTCGCTACTTCCGCCCGCTCACGATGGTGCGCCGCGTCAAGCCCGTGAGCGGCGCGCCGCGCATCCGCATCAGGCTGGCGCCGCGCTTCCAGTGGGGCGCGCAGGCCCCGAGCATCACGCGCGGCAGCAACCACATCCGCTACGTCGGCCCCGACTTCGCCTTGCGGCTGAACACCGATGCCTCGGTCTCGCACATTCTCTCGGGCCAGCCCTTCGTGCTCTCGCGCGAGCACAACTTCGTGTTCGGCGCCGACGAGACGCTGAGCGACGGCATCGCCGACACCGCGCGCCACTTCGAGCAGGAAACCATTGCCTACTGGCGCACCTGGACCCAGCGTCTGGCGATTCCCTTCGAATACCAGGAAGCGGTGATCCGCGCCGCCATCACGCTGAAGCTCTCGCTCTACGAAGACACCGGGGCGATCGTCGCCGCCATGACCACCAGCATCCCGGAGGCGCCCGGCAGCCAGCGCAACTGGGACTACCGCTACTGCTGGCTGCGCGACGCCTTCTTCGTGGTGCGGGCGCTGAACAGCCTGTCCGAGGTCGGCACCATGGAGGACTACCTGCGCTGGCTGTCCAACGTGGTGATCGGCTCGCACGGCGAGCACATCCAGCCGCTCTACGGCATCGGGCTGGAGGCCGAGCTGCCCGAGTCCTTCGTCGACGGACTGCCGGGCTATCGCGGCATGGGGCCGGTGCGGGTCGGCAACCAGGCGCAGGAGCACTTCCAGCACGACGTCTACGGCAACATCGTGCTCGGCGCGGCGCAGGCCTTTCACGACCACCGCCTGCTCAGCCGGGGCGGGGTGGCGGAATTCCCCTACCTCGAGGCCGTCGGCGAACAGGCGGTCCGCGTCTACGGCACGCCCGATGCCGGCATGTGGGAGTTGCGCACGCGCGCGCGGGTGCACACCAGTTCGGCGCTCATGAGCTGGGCCGCCTGCGACCGGCTGGCGAAGATCGCGTGCGCGCTCGGCCTGCCGGAGCGCGCCGCCTACTGGCATGACCATTCCTCGCGGATGCGCGAGGAGATCCTCGCCAAGTCGTGGTGCGAGGAGCGCCAGGCCTTCGCCGAAAGCTTCGGCGGCCGCGAGCTCGATGCCAGCGTGCTGCTGATGGTCGAGGTCGGCCTGATCGAGGCGCGCGACCCGCGCTTCGTCTCGACCGTGGAGGCGATGGAAAAGTCGCTCTGCGACGGCCCCTACATGCGCCGCTACGAGGCCGCCGACGACTTCGGCAAGCCCGAGACGGCCTTCAACATCTGCACCTTCTGGCGCATCGACGCGCTGGCCAAGATCGGCCGCAAGGCCGAGGCGCGGCTGATCTTCGAGACCATGCTGGCCGCGCGCAATCCGCTCGGCCTGCTGTCCGAGGACACGCATCCGGTGACCGGCGAGATGTGGGGCAATTTTCCGCAGACCTATTCGATGGTCGGGATCATCAACGCGGCGGTGCGGCTTTCGGCACCCTGGGATACGCAGATATGAGCCGTCTGGTGGTGGTCTCGAACCGCGTCGCCGATCCGCGCAAGCCCGCGGCCGGCGGCCTGGCGGTCGCGCTCGGCGAGAGCCTGCAGGAGAGCGGCGGCCTGTGGTTCGGCTGGAGCGGCACGATCGTCGAGGAAGGCCCGACCGGCGAAGGCGAGGTCCATCGGCAGCAGGCCGGCAAGGTCACGCTGGCCACCATCGACCTCTGCCGCGAGGACCACGACAGCTACTACCTCGGCTACAGCAACGACGTCCTGTGGCCGGTGTTCCACAACCGGCTGGACCTGGCGCACTTCGATGCCGGCTTCATCGGCGGCTACCGGCGCGTCAACCAGCTGTTCGCGCGCAAGCTGCTGACACTCCTGAAGCCGGACGACATCCTCTGGGTGCACGACTACCACCTGATCCCGCTGGCCGCCGAGCTGCGCGCCATGGGCTGCAGGCAGCGCATCGGCTTCTTCCTGCACATACCGCTGCCGCCGCAGATCTTCATCGCGGCCATTCCGCAGCACGAGTGGCTGATGCGATCGCTGTTCGCCTACGACCTGATCGGCTTCCAGTCCCACCAGGACCTGCAGCATTTCGAGCACTATGTGCGCAACGAGGCGCGCGGCGAGATCCTCGACGGCTCGATGTACCGCGCCTACGGCCAGACGGTGCGCTGCAACGCCTTCCCGATCGGCATCGACGTCGACGAGTTCGCCGCGCTCACGCATGCCAAGGAATCGGTCGACATGTACGAGACCATGAAGCGCGAGTACTCGAGCCGCCGCCTGCTGCTCGGCATCGACCGGCTCGACTACTCCAAGGGCATTCCGCAGCGGGTGCGCTCGTTCCGCGAGCTGCTGGCCAACTACCCCGAGAACCGGCGCAGCGCCACCCTGATCCAGATCGCGTCGCCCACGCGCGAGACGGTCGATGCCTATGGTGACATCCGGCGCGAGCTGGAATCGCTGTGCGGCGCCATCAACGGCGACTTCGGCGAACTGGACTGGATGCCGGTGCGCTACATCCACCGCATGGTGGCGCGCAAGCGGGTGCCGGGCCTGTGCCGCGCCGCGGCGGTCGGCCTGGTGACGCCGCTGCGCGACGGCATGAACCTGGTGGCCAAGGAATACATCGCAGCGCAGGACCCGGCCGACCCGGGCGTGCTGGTGCTGTCGCGCTTCGCCGGTGCCGCCGAGCAGCTCAAGGAAGCGCTGCTGGTGAATCCGTACGACACCCACGGCACCGCCGAGACCGTGCAGCAGGCGCTGCAGATGCCGCTGGAGGAGCGCCGCGAGCGGCACCAGAAGCTGCTGGCGCGCATCCGCGAGCAGGATGTGCACTGGTGGCGCAACGGCTTTCTCGATGCGCTGAGCGAGGCGGCGAGCGCGCGTTAGGGCCCCCACGCTCCCCACTTCGTGTGGTTCGCTGCCCCCCGAGGGGGCGCAGGCCGCCTTGGGAGCGGCCCGGCGGCGGCCTAGCCGACGAGCAGCTGCACCAGCCGCGCCACGCGAGAAGCGCCGCCAGCGGCTCTTGACGGCTGCGGCACGGCGCTGAATTGCGCCGGCGACAGCGCCACGATCTCGATCCAGCCGCCGTGCTCGACGACATGG
>DASXKG010000710.1:0-1684 GCA_036496965.1 Variovorax sp. | reverse complement strand
TGGCCATCCACTCGGCGGCCAATTGCGGGGTGACATCGCCGCTGTAGCCGACGGCGGGCGATGGGGTGGTGGTGGCTTCGGGCTGGGTCATCTCTGCAGGTCCTTGGGTCATGGAAAGTCGACGGGCTCCGCCGATTTTGAACCTTTGCCAAAGACCCTCACGTCGCACGAAAAAGCTACAAACCATCCATACACCATCCATCCAGATGGTGCTAGGATGGCGACCATGGAAACGCAACTCGCGCCCGCCCCCGTACGATCCCGGCCACCCGAAGCCGAGAAGATCACCATCAACCTCGGCTACGTCGATCTGGGCCATATCGACCTGCTGGTGGCCGAGAGCTTCTATTCGAACCGCACCGATTTCATCCGCACCGCCATCCGCAACCAGCTCGCGGCCCACGGCGACACGCTCAAGCAGGTGGTCGCCCGCAAGATGCTGGTGCTCGGCCTGCAGCAGTTCGGCAGCGCCGACCTGGAAGCCGTGCGCCGGGCCGGCGAGAAGCTGGAGATCCGGGTGGTCGGCCTGGCCGTCATCGCTGCGGATGTGACGCCCGAACTGGCGCGCGAAACCATCGGGTCGCTGACCGTGCTGGGTGCGCTGCACGCCAGCGCCGAAGTCAAGGCCGTCCTGGCCGACCGCCTGCGCTGAGCTATCTCTCATTTTCCGAGGCTCCCTCATGAACCCCTTGTTCAAACGCCTGATGCGCCACGCCACCCGCCTGACGCGCGCCGGCAGCCTGCAGGAGGCGACGCGCGCCATCCAGCAGGCGCTGGGCGGCGCGGCAACTTCAGCGCAGCCTTCCGCCTTCACGCCACCGACGGTGCCGGCGGCCAACGACGACCATCTGGTGGTCGACGTCGAAGCCCGGGTGATCGACACGCCGGCACTCGAGATCGAGCTGCCGCTGTACGCCGGTTTCGAGCGCCCGCCGGTGCCGGACCCGGTGCCGACCGTCGAACCCGAGCCGCTGCCGCAGGCCGAACCGGGCATCGAACAATGGCGCGACGGCCTGTTCGCCCATCAGCATCGCCAGATCGCCTACAAGCTCTTCGTGCCGGCCCGTGCGGCTGGCAGTGCAAGGCCGCTGGTGCTGATGCTGCATGGCTGCACGCAGCATCCGGAGGACTTCGCCAACGGCACGCAGATGAACGCGCTGGCGCGCGCGCATGGCTTTCTGGTGCTCTATCCGGCGCAGACGCAGCGCGCCAATTCGTCCCGCTGCTGGAACTGGTTCAAGCCCCAGCACCAGCAGCGCGGCCGCGGCGAACCCGCTCTGCTGGCGGCACTGACGCAGTCGATCGTCGAATCGGAAGGCATCGACCCGGACCGCGTCTACGTCGCCGGTCTGTCGGCCGGCGGCGCCATGGCCGACATCCTGGGACGCGCCTACCCCGAGGTCTTCGCGGCGGTGGGCGTGCATTCCGGCCTGGCCACCGGCGCGGCGAGCGATCTGATGTCGGCGCTGGCCGCGATGCAGAAGGGCTCGGCGGCTCCTGCCGCGAGCGGGCCGGCGCTTCCGACCATCGTGTTCCATGGCGATGCCGATGCCACCGTGCACATGCGCAATGCCGAAGCGGTGGTGGCCGCCGCACTGGCCGGCCGGGAAGCCGGCACCGCCGCGGCGCAGTCGTCCGGTGGCGAATCGCCCGGCGGCAGGCGCTTCACCCGTCACGTGCATGC
>DASXKG010000709.1:0-4615 GCA_036496965.1 Variovorax sp. | reverse complement strand
GAGCCGGTGCACGGCACCGCGCCGGATATCGCCGGCCAGGACCTCGCCAATCCGCTGGCCTCCATCCTGTCGGCGGCGATGATGTTGCGCTACTCCTTCGGCATGGACGCGCATGCCGAACGCGTCGAGCTCGCCGTGCGCAAGGTGCTCGCCGACGGACTGCGTACCGGTGACATCCTGCAGCCCGGCTGCCGGCGCGTCGGCACGCGCGAAATGGGCGAGGCGGTCGTGGCCGCCCTGCGCCGCTGAGGGTTCACGGCCTGCTTGTCGAAGGCATCACTTGTCGCGCAGGCAAATCAAGGTTTGCTGGCCGACGGCGCAGAGTTTTTCCTCGTTGCCGTTGAAGGCCAAAACCCGCAGTTCGCAGACCGTCAATGTCCTGCCGTGCGTGAGCACCCGGCCGACGGCGCGCAGTCGATCGCCCTGGGCCGGTGCGACCAGGTTGATCTTGAATTCCACGGTGAGCACCGAGCTGTCGGCTGGGAAGAGCGTATAGCCCGCATAGCCGCCGGCGGTGTCTGCGATCGAGCTGGTCACACCCGCGTGGAAGAAACCATGCTGTTGGGTCAATCCGGGATTGAAGGCGACTTCGATGGCCACGCAACCGGCTTCGACGCTTGTCAGCGTCGCCCCCAGGGTGGCCATCAGACCCTGCCGGCGAAAGCTTTCCCGGACCCGCTGGGCGAAGTCGGGTTCGAGCTTGACTTTCGAGAGATCCATGGCTTGTGCCTTATCCGTCGGTGAGGGGCGATGAGCGTTTGTCGAGCGGCGGCTGCTTCGCCACGGACGGTTCCAGCTCCGAGTTTTCCAGCCACCTGAACAGGGCCGCCGAGACCAGGGTGATCGCGCCGACGGCGACGAAGGTCCAGCGAAACGCCAGCGCGGTCGATTGAAACTCGTCGGAAAGCAGGTTGAGCAAGCCGCCGCCGATGGTGGCACCGAATCCGAGAGCCAGCATCTGCACCATCGAGAACAGGCTGTTGCCGCTGCCGGCGTCCTCGATGCGGAGATCCTTCAACGTGACGCTGTTCATCGCGGCGAACTGCATCGAATTGGCGCCGCCGAAAAGCGCCAGCGGCACGACCTGCACCCAGACCGGCCAGCCCTTGGAGATCAACGCGAAGGACATGATCGAGGCCGCCACGATCACGGTGTTCACGAGCAGGAACTTGTCGTAGCCGAAGCGCCGCACCAGGCGGCTGATCCAGGACTTCGTCAGGATGCCGGCGAGCGCGGTGGGCACCATCATGAGACCCGAGCGCAAGGGGCTGTAGCCAAGCTGCACCTGCATGAGCAGCGGCAGCAGAAAGGGCACCGCGCTGCTGCCGATGCGCGAGAAGAGATTGCCGAGCAGGCCGATACCGACATTGCGTTCGAAGAAGATGCCCAGGCGAAAAAGCGGCCGCGTGCGCCGCCTCGCATGCAGCCAATACACCCATGCCGACGCCACGCCCGTGGCAGCGAGACCGATCGACCAGGCGCTGCGGTGCGTGCGCACCGGCGCGTCGAGCGCCAGCGAGATGGCCAGCATGCACAGCGACAGCAGCGCGAAGCCGATCCAGTCGAAAGGCGGCGCCCGCTCCAGCCGGCCGTGCGGCATGAAGCGGTAGACAGCCCAGATGCCCACGGCGCCGATCGGCAGGTTGATCAGGAAGATCCAGTGCCAGCTCAGCGCCTGCACCATCCAGCCGCCCACCGTGGGCCCGAGCAGCGGCCCGCATTGGCCGGCGATGCTGACAGTGGCGAGCACGGCGATGTACTGGCTCGCCTTGAAATTGCGCATGATGCTCAGCCGCCCGATGGGCAGCAGCATCGAGCCGCCGAGTGCCTGCAGCACACGCGCGGCCACCAGTTCGGGCAGCGTCTGAACGCTGGCGCAAAGGGCCGAGCCGATGGCGAACAGGAGGATCGACCACAGATAGGTGGCGCGGGTGCCGAAGCGATCGGCCAGCCATCCCGACGCCGGCGTGAGCATCGCCATGGTCAGCGTGTAGGCGACCACCACCGGCTGCATCTGCAGCGGACTCTCGTTCAGGCTCTGCGCGATCGAGGGCAGCGCCGTGTTGACGATCGTGGTGTCGAGCGTCTGCATGAAAAAGCCCGCTGCGACGATCCACAGCATCGCTGTTTCGGAAGGGGATTTGCTCAAGGCGGCTCTTTGTTGCGCGCGGTTCTGGCTGCCGCAGGACGTGAGTATCGCGCAGCGCGAGAAGCATCGGGCTGCGCTCGGGAACTCGGAGGCCAAGGCCCTGCTCCCAGCCCTCGCCTCCTCAGCTCGCCATGGAGGGCATCCGCCCGAGCAGCTTGTCCAGCGTCACCGGATAGTCCCGCACCCGCACGCCGGTCGCGTTGTAGACCGCATTCGCAACAGCCGCGCCGACACCGCACAGGCCCAATTCGCCGATGCCCTTGGCCTTCATCGGCGAAGAGATGGGGTCGGTCTCGTCGATGAAGATCACCTCCAGGTGCGGAATGTCGGCATGCACGGGCACCTCGTAGCCGGCCAGGTCGTGATTGACGAAAAAGCCCAGGCGCTTGTCCACGGCCAGCTCTTCCATCAGCGCGCCGCCCACCCCCATGGTCATGGCGCCGATCACCTGGCTGCGCGCGGTCTTGGGGTTGAGGATGCGGCCCGAGGCGCACACGGCCAGCATGCGTCGCACGCGCACCTCGGCGGTGTAGGCATCCACGGCCACCTCGACGAAATGGGCGCCGAAGGTGGATTGCTGGTAGCGCTGGCTCAGCTCGGCGAACTCGATCGAATCCTCGGCGCTGATCCCGCCCTCGCCGGCCAGGCCCGTGAGCGGCACGCTGCGACCAGCCGCCGACACCATGCCGTCGGCGAAGCCGGCGTCCGCCGGCAATCCGGCGCGCTGTGCCACGGCCTCGCGCAACTTAACGCAAGCTGCATACACGCCCGAAGTCGAGCTGTTCCCACCCACCTGGCCGCCGGAACCCGAGGACACCGGGAAGGTCGAGTCGCCCAGCCGCACGGCCACGCGCTCGAGCGGCACACCCATCATCTCGGCCGCGGTCTGCGCGATGATGGTGTAGCTGCCCGTGCCGATGTCGGTCATGTCGGTTT
Source organism: Variovorax sp. (assembly GCA_036496965.1). Taxonomy (GTDB): domain Bacteria; phylum Pseudomonadota; class Gammaproteobacteria; order Burkholderiales; family Burkholderiaceae_C; genus Variovorax. The sequence goes on along the minus strand of DASXKG010000709.1, from coordinate 1,530 downwards.
CCACCGTCACCCCGCCGTCGGCATCGAGCCGGACCCGGGCGCCCGACTTCCTGACCATGTTGTTGCGGAAGGCGGCGGCCATGCCCACGCCGATCCAGCTGCGCCCCTCGCGCCGCTGGGCCGGCTTGGCGCTGCGCTGGGTCCATCCGAACTGCTGCGCGCCGATGCGCATGCAGTCGATCAGGCGGCGTTCCGAAAAGCGGCGGCTGGCATTGGCGGGGTCGACCTGCGTGTCGTTCAGGACCCGGAAGTCGATCGGGTCCAGGGCCAGCCGTTCGGCCATTTCGTCCATGGCGATCTCCAGCGCCATGAGGCCGGGCGCCTCGCCCGGCGCGCGCATCGCGTTGCCTTCCGGCAAGTCGAGCATGGCCAGACGCGTGCCGGTCAGGCGGTTCTCGCCCGCATACAGCAACTGCGTCTGCTGCACCGCGTTTTCGGGCCGGCCGCCGACCAGGTTGCCGGACCAGCTTTCGTGCCCGATGGCGACCAGCTTGCCTTGCGGCGTCGCGCCCAGGCGGATGCGCTGGATCGTCGCCGCCCGGTGGGTCGTGTTGTTGGCCACCAGCGGCCGCGGCAGCGCCACCTTGACGGGACGGCGCGCCGCGCGTGCCCCCAGGGCCGCCAGCAGCGTGTCGGCGCGCAGAGACAGCTTGGATCCGAAACCGCCGCCGACGTAGGGCGACATCAGATGGATCTTGTCCCTGTCGATGCCGAGCGTCGCCGCCAGATCGTTGGTCGTGCCGTTGATCTGCTGGTTCGAGGTCCAGATGGTCAGCCGGTCACCGTTCCAGGCGGCCGTCGTGGCATGCGGCTCCATCATGGTGTGCGACTGATCCGGCGTCGAATAGGTCTCGTCGAGCCGCACGGCCGCCTTGGCGAAGGCGCCGGCGAAGTCACCCACCTTGCTGTCGCGATCGTCGGTGGAACGGTCCGGCGAGCTCTTCGCGGCGGCGAGATCGAAGTCCCCGTTGCCGGGCTCGTAGTCGACCTTCAGCAATTGCGCGGCGGCGCGCGCCTCTTCGAAGGATTCGGCGACCACCATGGCGATCACCTGGTGGTAGTGATCGACATTCGGGCCGCCCAGCAGCCGGGCCGTGTTCGCCCTTCCCTTGCCCAGCTTGCCGGCGTTCTCGGCCGTCACGATGGCGATCACGCCGGGCGCCGCCCGGGCCAGCCGGTCGTCGATGGCCTTGATGCGGCCCTTGGCGACGGCCGAGCCGAGAAGGTAGCCATAGGCCGCGTTGGGCGCCGCGTCATGGCGCTCGTAGGCATAGGGCGCGGTGCCGGTGGTCTTGAGGCGACCGTCGATGCGGTCGACCGGCTGCCCGACCACCTTCAGCTGGTCGATCGGGTTCACGGCGGCGGGTGTGTCGAATCGCATGGCTCAGCTCCTCGCCTCGGTCAGCAGCGCGTCCAGCGCGCGTTCGGCCAGCGTCAGCTTGAACTCGTTTCGCGCCGTGGGCTTGGCATCGGCGAACAGCGCGGCGCTCACGGCGCTGGCGCCACGGGGCAGCTGGGCGTCGGCCGAGT
>DASXKG010000708.1:0-9229 GCA_036496965.1 Variovorax sp. | reverse complement strand
CACGACGCGCACGGTGCTCTGGGGCGTGATCGGCAGCACGCCCCTGGGGGCAGGTGCGCGGCTCGACCTCAGCGTGCGCGGCAGCAACGGCATCTCAGGCACGGGCGGCAACTTCCTGAGCGCCAACGCGCGGGTGAGCTGGCCACTGGGTCGGGGCTGGTCCCTCATCGCCCAGTACACCGAGTCGCATGGGCAGGAATTGCTGAATCCGGCGGTTGTCTCGGCGCTCACCAACGCCCTCACCCAGGCGCAACTTGTGACGCCCAACAGCCGCTCGTTCATGCTGGCCCTGCGCTACGAAGATCGCGCCGGCCGGTCGAGCGCCCCGATCGGCGGCGCGCCCGGTTCAGGCGCGGGACGCATCGAAGGGCACGTGTTCTTCGACCAGAACAACAACGGGTTGCGCGAGGCCAACGAAGGCGGCGTCAGCGGCGTGACTGTGTTGCTCGATCGCCGCTTCGTCGCGCTGACCGATTCGCAGGGCTTCTTCAGTTTCCCGGCGGTGGCCGCCGGCAAGCACGAAATCGAACTGGTGCAGGACAACCTGCCGCTGCCCTGGAGCAGCCCCGGTTCGCCGTCGCGCCCGGTGGAGGTCACCGTGCGCGACACATCGACGATCGATTTCCCGGTCCAGAGAGGCCGTTAGCCGGGGCTCCTTTGAAAGACGCTTACTCGCCGCTGCCGCTGCCCTTCGGCAACGGGGCCATGGTCGAAGAGCCGACCGGCTCGCCGGCCGCGGGATGGGCAGCCTCCACAGCCTCCTTGTAGACCTGTTCGCGCGTGATCGACGAACTGGTCGCGGGCATCGAGGTCGACGAGCCGACCGGTTCACCGTTGGCCGGATGGGCCGCGGCGACGGCGCCGGCATCGACATCCGGCAGGGCGCCCGTGGTCCTCACCAGCGGATGGAAGTCGTTGCCGTCGTTCTGCGCGCTGGCGCTGACGGAGCCGAAGACCGCCAGTGCGGCGCATGCGCTCAGGGCGAGGACTTTGTAGGAAGCTTGCATGAAAGGTCTCCAGGAGTTGATGGGTCTTGCGCCGCATTGCGAAGCGCAATGCAGAAGACCTGTTAGGACTCTATGAAGACTGACTGAGCGCTGGATGAGTGGAAAATTAGCCGGCAGTGAGGACCGGCAGAAACACCCGCGCCAGCAGGCCCGGGCCGTCCTGGCGATTCGACAGCTCGATGCGCATGCCCTGGCGCAGCGCCGCAGCCTGCGCAATGGCCAGGCCGAGTCCGCTTCCGCCGGCCGGCGCGCCCGGGACGCGATAGAAGCGGTCGAACACGCGGCCGAGTTGCTCCGGCGGAATGCCCGGGCCGTTGTCCAGCACGTCGACCACCGCGTGGCCGTCGACCACGTGCAGCCGCACGTCGACCACGCCGCCCTGGGGCGCGTGGCGCACGGCGTTGTCGATCAGGTTGTCGAACACGCTGCGCAGATCGATCGCCGGCGCGACGATTTGCGGCGCGACGCGGCCCTCGAAGCCGACGTCGACGGCGCGCCGGTCGGCCAGCACCATCATCTGCCCCACGCTCTCGCACAGCAGCGCGGCGACGTCGACATGGCTGCGCGGGCTGGCGACGTGCGCGTCCTGGCGCGCCATGCGCAACAGTTGCTCGATCAGATGCTGCGCGCGCGCGACGCCGCCCTCCAGCTGAGCGAAGCGCTCGGCCGCATCGCCCTTGGACACATGGGTGCGCAGGTTCTCGATCTGCAGGCCGATGGCGGCCATCGGCGTGCGCAGCTCGTGCGCTGCGTCCTCCATGAACCGGCGCTGGTTCGACAGCGCCGCGCGCAGTCGACCCAGCAAGCTGTTGAAGGCAGCCACCAGCGGCGCGATTTCCTCGGGCACGCGTGCGACGGCCAGTTCCGCCGGACTGTCCACGTCCTGGGCGGCGACTTCATGCGCGACCGTGCGCAGCGAACGCGAGGCAGCCGCCACGATGACCAGCAGGATCAGCAGCGTGACCGGCAGCAGCAGCAGGATCGGCAGGCTCTCGAGGATGGCGCGACGCACGATGCGGTCGCGCCGGAAGCTGTCGTTCTGCACCACCTGCACCCGTGGCGCGCCCTCGATGCCTTCGGGCGCGGCCGTGTAGATGCGCCAGCTGCCCCCGGCACCGGGACCGGTACGGAACTCGCTGAAGCCCTCTTCCTGCTGCAGCGGCACCGCCAGGCCGGGCCAGGAGCTCGCGAGTTGCACGCTGCCGTCGGCCGCCCAGACCTGGACGATGAAATCGCCGCGCTTCAAGGCATCCGCGCTGTTCACCGGCTTGAGCGCCGGCAGGCGGCGATGGGTGGCATGCGACTCGGCCACCAGCTGCATCTGGTCGTCCATGAAGTTGTTCACCAGCCGGCCATAGGCCAGGTAGGAGAACCAGGCGGTCGCCGCCAAGGCCAGCAGGTTCAGCGCGATCAGCCAGGCCAGCAGGCGTCCGCGCAAGGAACGGGGGCGCCAGCCCCAGGGGCTCATCGGATTACCCTCGCCCGGCGCACTGCGCTGCGAGCGCCTGCGGGCGCCCGGACGGGGCCCCCGCTCACGCCGGCACGACCCGCCAGCCCAGACCGCGCACGTTTCGGATGGCGTCGGCACCGAGCTTGCGGCGCATGCCGTGGATCAGCACGTCGATGGCGTTGCTGGTCACCTCCTCGCCCCAGCCGTAGATACGCTCCTGCAGCTGTTCGCGCGACAGGATGGCGCCGGGCCGCTCGAGCAGCGCGTGCAGCAGCGCAAACTCGCGCGCCGTCAGCACCTCGCGCACGCCGTTGACGACCACGTCGCGCGTGGTCAGGTCCAGCTGCAGCGCCGCGGTGCCGATCACCGAATGGGCGGCACCGTCGCGCCGGCGGACCACGGCGCGCATGCGCGCCAGCAGCTCGCGCAGCTCGAAGGGCTTCAGGAGGTAGTCGTCGGCGCCCAGATCGAGCGTCTCGATGCGGTCGTCCAGGCCATCGCGCGCCGTCAGCACCAGCACCGGAGTGGCATCGCCGCGCTTGCGCGCGCGCCGCAGCACCTCGGTGCCATCCTGCAGGGGCAGCCCCAGATCGAGCAGCACGCAGGTGTAGCCGCCATCGACCAGCGCGCTGTTGGCCTGGATGCCGTCGCGCACCCAATCCACCGACCACCCTGCATTGTCGAGCGCATGGGTGAGGCTGCGGCCGATCATTTCGTCGTCTTCCACCAACAATGCGCGCACAAACACTCCTTCGGGCTTCGTGGGCGAGGCTACGCCGCAATTGTGAGGCGTGCATGAGCACCACTGCTGCATCGCAACAGTCAGTCAGCTGGCGTTCAGACAAGCTGCGCAACATGAGTCGGTCTTACCTATAGTTTCAGGAGCTCGACAGGAATGAATTTTGCCCTCAAGACAATGCTGGCTGCGGCCGGCCTGATGGGCGCGCTCGCGGCCCAGGCCCAGGCGCTGCCGGCGGACGCTCCGGCCGGAACCACCGTCCAGTGCAAGGACGGCAGCTACGCCTCGCCCGACAAGAAGTCGGGTGCCTGCCGTGGCCACAAGGGCATCCAGACCTGGTACGGCGCGACCGCCGCCGCTCCCGCGGCTGCAGCGCCTGCGGCGGCGCCGGCCGCCAAGATGGCGGCTCCGATGGCGGCGGCTCCGGCCGCTCCGATGGCGGCGGCTCCGGCTGCCAAGGCCGGCAAGCCCGACCTGTCGACCATGGCCGCGGCCCCGGGCGGTGGCGCCGGCAAGGTCTGGGTCAACGACTCGACCAAGGTCTACCACTGCGCGAGCGATCCCTACTACGGCAAGACCAAGAAGGGCGAGTACATGAGCGAGGCAGATGCCAAGGCGAAGGGCGCGCACGCCTCGCACGGCAAGACCTGCGGATAAGCTCGCCCCTCCAGGCTGCGCCGCCCGCGGGGCTAGAAGCGCTCCTGAGGGCCTAGGTAGCGCCATTGGCCGGTCGGCAGGTTGCCGAGCACGACCTTGCCGATGCGGATGCGCTTCAGGCCCACGACCTTCAGGCCGACCAGTTCGCACATGCGGCGGATCTGGCGCTTCTTGCCTTCGGTCAGCACGAAGCGCAGTTGCTCCGGGTTCTGCCACTCCACGCGGGCCGGTTTGAGCGGCTGGCCGTCCAGGCTCAAGCCGTGACGCAGCCTGGCCAGCTGCTCGCGCGGGAAGGCGGCTTGCGAGTCCTGCGCCACCGGCCCGTAGGACACGCGCACCAGGTATTCCTTCTCCATGCCCGAATCCTCGCCGATCAGCTGGCGGGCGATGCGGCCGTCCTGGGTGAGCACCAGCAGGCCCACCGAATCGATGTCCAGCCGCCCCGCCGGCGCGAGGCCGCGCAACTGGGGTGGCGAGAAGCGCAGCCGGCTCGGATCCTCGCGCCAATGGCTGCGCGGATGGATCAGCACCACCGCGGGCTCGTGCCCGTCCTCGGCCTGGCCGCTCACGTAGCCCATCGGCTTGTGCAGCAGGATCGTGACCTGAAGCTGTTGCTGTTGCTGCGCCTTCCTGTCGACTTCGATGCGATCGCCGGGCAGCACCTTGACGCCCATCTCCGCCACCCGCCCATTGACCTTGACCCAGCCTTGCGCGATCCAGTCGTCGGCCTCGCGGCGCGAGCACAGGCCCAGCTCGGCCATGCGCTTGTTCAGGCGGGACGGTTCGGCGGCGGCACTGTCAGGCATGGGCCAGGATTCTCCGCGATTCGTGGCGCAGCCGGAGGCGGCGCGGCGCGGTGTTCAAATCGGGTCCCGTCGACAGACCCGAACCGATGCAGCTGATCGTCCTCACTTCGCTCGCCATGCTGGCTTTCGCCGGCAATTCGCTGTTGTGCCGGCTGGCGCTCCAGCACACGGGCATCGACCCGGCCAGCTTCAGTTCGGTGCGCCTGGTGTCGGGGGCGGTCGCGCTCGGCCTGATCGCCGCCTGGCGCCAGGGTTCGCACATGCGGCCCCTGGCGGGCCACTGGCTGTCGGCATTGGCTCTCTTTGTCTATGCGGAGGCCTTCTCCTTCGCCTACTTGAGCCTCTCGGCGGGCACCGGCGCGCTGCTGTTGTTCGCGGCCGTGCAGATCAGCATGATCGGCTGGGGCTTCTATCGCGGCGAACGCCTCGGACCCTGGCAACTCGCCGGGCTCCTGCTGGCGGTGCTTGGCCTGATCGTCCTGCTGCTGCCGGGCCTGGCGGCGCCGCCGCTGCAGGGAGCGCTGCTGATGACGGCCTCCGGCGTCGCCTGGGCGGTCTACTCGCTGCGCGCCAAGGGCAGCGGCGATCCGACCAGCACCACGGCGGGCAACTTCCTGCGCGCCGTGCCGATGGCGCTCGCCGTCAGCGCCGCGACGCTCGGCTCGATGCGCTGGGACGCGGCCGGCGTCGGCTTCGGCATCGCCTCCGGCGCGTTGTGCTCCGGCGTGGGCTATGCGATCTGGTATGCGGCGCTGCGCGAGTTGAAGCTCACCAACGCCGCCACGGTGCAGCTGAGCGTGCCGGTCATCGCGGCCTTCGGCGGCGTGCTGTTCCTCGCGGAATCGGCCAGCCTGCGGCTGGCCACGGCCGCCGTCGCGGTGCTCGGCGGGGTGGCCGTCGTGCTGCTGGCGCCGAAACCCGGGCGCCGTCCCCAGGGCAAGATACAGTAACTTTTGCACACAAAATACAATTTTTGTCACCAGTCCGGATGACATGTGACTTCCTCACTATCGTTGGCCGAGGGCCTTGCGTACAACCCCCTGCATGAACCACGCAAGGGGCCATCCCATGGATACCGAAGCCATCGCACTGGTCGTCGACGAACCGATCGCCGGCCATTTCTACTGGGTGCTGCAGAAGCAGGACGGCGCCGACTGCCGCCCGGTCGAGGCCGCCGAGGGTCCGATGCCGAGCTACGGCGCAGCCATGATGGCGGGGATCGCGGCGCTCCAGCGCCGTGCCGATGCGCGCAAGGCCGCCGCCGGCCCAGCCCGGGTGCCGGTCGTGCAGGCCTTCGTGACGCGCCCGGAAACCCGCGGCCCCTCGCACCTGCACTGATCGCCCGGCCGCGCGGGCGCTCGCGCGCGCCATCGTCGAGGCATCGGGCGACGGTCGAGTAGCGCTCGATCAGGCGTCGCGCACGTCCGCCACCGGATTGCTGCCGAAGTCGGCCCGGTCCAGGAACTTCAGCACCTTGGCCGCCGCGGCCGCGGGCGAATCGAGATGGCCTTCGGCCTTGAGCTTTTCGAAGCGCACCCGATCCGGAAACACGGCGGCATCGCTTTCGCGCAGCTGGACCTGCATGTCGGTATCGATCACGCCGGGCGCCAGCGACACGATCTTCGCGCCGCGGGGCGCGACCTTCTCCTCCAGCGCGACCGCACGCGAGAAGTGATCCATGCCGGCCTTCGCCGCGCAGTAGGGCGCCTGGCTGCCCATCGCACTGCGGCCCAGGCCGGAGGAGATGTTGAGCACCTTGCGCTCGGCGCGCCAATCCTTGGTCGCACCCAGGAAGGCGCCCGCGAGGAGCATCGGGGCCTCCAGGCCCACCCGCAGCGCCTGCGCGAGTTCGCTGGCGATGCCCTCGGACAGGGGGCGCGGCTGGCCGACGGTGCCGGCGTTGTTGATCAGCGTGGCGTAGTCGAAAGTATTCGGCTGAATATGACGCAACCATTCCGACAAGCGCGCCGCGGCGGCCACCGCCTCGCCGAGATCCAGTTGCCACTGTTCGAGCTCGGCACCGGCGGCGCGTGCGCGCTCGGCCAACTGCGGGTCGCTGCGGCGCGAGATGCACAGGAGATGGCGCCCCGGTTGCAGCAGTTGCTCGGCCATGGCGCGGCCCAGACCGCGCGAGGCACCGGTGATCACGACGAGATGGGATGAAGTCATTGGCGTTTTCGTGAGATAGGTCTTGCGGCGACGCTGCCGCGGACCCCTATGGTATCGATGGGTTGACTAGAATCGGGCGGCCTTCATAGAGTCCGGCCATGCCCACCCACTACCAAGCAGCAAGCGAGTCGAGTCACTTCGCCAGGCGCTTCGGTCTTTCCTTCCAGCCCCAAGGAACGATCGTCCGGCCGGGTCAGCAGGGCTTCTTCGTGCGCCGTCCGCGCGCTGATGCTTCGCCGCTGCAGCAGCTCGCGCGCTACGAGATCGCGCCGGGCCGCTGGGGCCTCATCCCGCTCTTCAGCAAGGACGGTCTGGACCCCGATACGCAAGAAGCACGCAGCGAGAGCGCGGCGTCCGAACGCAACTTCTACCAGCCCTGGAAGCGCGGCCACCGCTGCGTGATCCTGGCCGACGCCGTGTTCCAGGCGGGCGCCGCCGCGGGCTCGACCGTGCGCGTCTCGCGTGCCGATGGCCAGCCGCTGGCACTGGCCGGCCTGTGGAACGGCTGGCGCTCGCCGACCGGCCAATGCGTCGAGAGCTTCGCCCTGCTCACCCTGGGCGCGCCGGAGCATCCCGAGCAACACCGCAGCGTGTTCCTGCGCGATGCCTGGCTCGACGACTGGCTCCATTGCCCGGTCGAGGAAACCGCGGCCTACCTGCGGCCTTATCTGGACGAGCTGCTGGTGCGCCAAGTGCTGGCCGCTCAGCCGGCGATGTAGTTCTGCAGCTGCTCGATGATGAAGGTCTGCTCGGACATGATGCCCTTCACCAGGTCGCCGATCGAGATCAGGCCCACCAGCTTGCCCTTGTCGAGCACCGGCAGGTGGCGGATGCGGCTCTCGGTCATCAGGGCCATGCATTCCTCGGTGGTTTGCTCCGGCCGCACGTAGATCACCGCGGCGGTCATGACGTCGCGCAACGGCGTGTCCTTGGACGAGCGGGCCATCAGCACCACCTTGCGCGCATAGTCGCGCTCGGAGATCATGCCGACGATCTTGTCGCCGTCCATCACCAGCAGGGCACCGACATTCTTCTCGGCCATCAGCGCCACGGCCTCGTAGACCGTTGCGCCGGGTGCGATCGAGAATACGCTCGGATTGCCCTTGGATCTGAGTATTTCAGCCACTGTCTTCATGCATGCCATTCTGCGCGGACGGCGCGGCCGCCACAAGAAGAACGATGTGTCCGCGCGTCGGAAAAGGAAAAGACGCGCACCGATCAGGCCAGGCCATCGACCAGTCGCGGCAGCAGATCTTCGGCCGGCCCGTGCAGCGCCAGCGCGGCCAACGCATCCAGCTGCAGCTGCTCGATGTTGAGCGTGAGCAGCCGGCCGCCGTTCGCGAGCGCCCGCTCGGGCAGCTCGGCGGCGGGATAGACCACCGCCGTGCTGCCGACCACCATGAACAGGTCGGCCTTCTCGGCCGCGACCTGCGCGTCGAGCAGCACACCGGCATCGAGCATCTCGCCGAACATCACGACGTCGGGCCGGGCCCGCTGGCCGCAGCGCAGACAGCGCTGCAGCGGCCAGGGCCCGTGCCGGTTGCCGCAGTGGTCGCAGCGCCAGCGACGCAGCGAGCCGTGCAGTTCGAGCACCTCCAGGCCGCCGGCCAGCGTCAGCAGGCCATCGACGTTCTGCGTGATGAGCCGGGTCGCCGGGCGCAAGCGCTGCAAGCGCGCCAGCGCCAGATGGCCCGGGTTGGGCCGGGCTGCCTCGACGGTCGCCAGCCGCTCGGCCCAGAACCTGCTGAAGCCGGCCGGATCGCGGCGCAGATCGTCGACATGGGAGAAACGCAGCGCGTCGCGGTTCATCCACAGGCCGTCGGCATCACGATACGTCGGGATGCCCGAGGCCTTCGACAGGCCCGCGCCGGACAGGATCGCGATGCGCCGCGCCGAGCGCATGAACGCGATCGCTGTGTCGACGGCCATTTCGTCGGTCATGCGTTGCGCCTCAGCGGAAGAACTCGCTCGGCGTCTGGCCGAACTGGCGCTTGAAGGTGGTGGCGAAGGCGCTCGGGCTGTCGTAGCCCAGCGCCAGCGCCACATCGAGCACGCGGGCGCCGCTGGCCAGGTGTTCCAGGCCGTGCTGCAGCCGCGCCTGCAGGCGCCACTTGCCGAAGGTCATGCCGGTTTCGCGCGCGAACAGGCGCTGCAGGGTCTTGACGTCGACCGCCAGCCGCGCAGCCCACTCGCCCAGGGTGGAATCGTCGTCGGGCGCCTCGAGCAGCCGGGCGCAGATGCGCTGCAACCGGGGGTCGGCGGGCTGGGGGAGGTGCAGCGGCAGCACCGGCAGCGCATACAGCTCATCCAGCAGCAGGCGCATCAGGCGGCCGTCGCGCGAATCCGGCGTGTACGGCCCGGCGACCTCGGCCGCCGCCTGGATCAGCTCGCGCAGCAGCGG
>DASXKG010000707.1:0-2422 GCA_036496965.1 Variovorax sp. | reverse complement strand
CGCACCGCGCGGCCTGAGGCTGGCGACCATCCAGGGCAGCGTGCCGGAGCTGGTCGACCTGCCGCCCGGATGCCCCTTCGCGGGCCGCTGCCGCTACACCATCGACGTCTGCTGCAGCACCCGGCCGCCGGCCGTCGCGCTGCCGCGTGCGCACCAGGTGCGCTGCATCCGGCTCGACGACATCGCGGCGGAACAGGAGGTGAGCGCATGAGCTTCGATCCCGATCCGCAATCAGCGGCTCTGCTCGAAGTCACCGACCTGGTGCGCCACTACCAGCTGCCGCGCGAGCAGCTGTTCGGGCCGCCGCCGATGGTCAAGGCACTCAATGGCGTGAGCTTCAGCATCCGGCCTGGCCAGAGCCTGGGGATCGTCGGTGAATCGGGCTCGGGCAAATCGACGATCGCACGGCTGGTGATGGCGCTCGACCGGCCCACCTCGGGCCGCGTGAAGCTGCTCGGCCAGGACCTGCACCGGCTGCCGAAAGACTCGCTGCGTGCGGCGCGGCGCGAGCTGCAGATGGTGTTCCAGGATCCCTACGGCTCGCTCGATCCGCGCCGGACGGTGGCCCGTATCGTGGCCGAGCCGCTGGAGGCGCTGGCCGAATCCAGCCGCGCCGAACAGCGCGAGCGCGCCGCCGAGTCGCTCGCCGCGGTGGGCCTGCGCGCCAGCGACCTGAACAAGTACCCGCATGAATTCTCCGGCGGCCAGCGCCAGCGCATTGCCATCGCGCGGGCGCTGATCACCAGGCCCAAGCTGATCGTGGCCGACGAGCCGGTGAGCGCGCTCGACGTCTCGGTGCAGGCCCAGGTGCTCAACCTGATGCAGGACCTGCAGCAGCAGTTCGGCATCAGCTATTTGCTGATCAGCCATGACCTGGCGGTGGTGAACCACCTGTGCGACGAGGTCTGCGTGCTGCATCGCGGGCTGATCGTCGAGCGCGGCGCGCCGCAGCAGCTCTTCAGGCATGCGCAGCATCCCTACACGCAGGCCTTGCTGTCCGCCGTGCCGCGCGCCGAACCTGTGGCTGCGCCATGAGCAGATGCCTGCCGCGCTGCCGGCGCCTTGCTTGCAATGATGTAAGGTTGCCTGTCCGAACCAACGCCTTTTCCCTGGAGCCATGACCATGTTGAAGCGCCGCACCCTCCTCGCCACCGCCGCACTCGCCACCGTGCCGCTTGCCTTGCCGCAAGGCGCGCTGGCGCAGAGCCGCAGGGACTCGATGGTGATCGGCATGACGCTGGAACCGCCGGGCCTCGATCCGACCGCAGGCGCCGCGTCCGCGATCGCGGAGATCGTGCAGTACAACATCCTGGAGACGCTCACCAAGATCAATGCCGACGGCAGCGTGACGCCGCTGCTGGCCGAGAGCTGGGAGGTCTCGCCCGATCTGCGCACCTACACCTTCAAGCTCAAGCACGGCGTCAAGTTCCAGAACGGCGAGCCTTTCAACGCGCAGACCGTGAAGTTCTCCTTCGACCGCGCCGGCGGCGAGAAAAGCACCAACAAGGACAAGCGCACCTTCGCCAACATGAGCACCCAGGCGGTCGACGACTACACGGTGGTGATCATCAACAGCGAGATCGACCCGGACCTGCCCTTCCTGCTGGGCCAGGCCACCGCGGTCATCGTCGAGCCCAAGAGCGCCGACAGCAACGCCACCAAGCCGGTGGGCACCGGGCCCTACAAGCTCGACAGCTGGAACAAGGGCAGCTCGCTGGTGCTGGTCAAGTGGGATGGCTTTCGCAACCCGGCCTCGATCAGGCTCGCCAAGGTCACCTTCCGCTTCATCTCCGACCCGGCGGCGCAGGCGGCCTCGCTGCTGGCCGGCGACGTCGACGCCTTTCCGCGGGTGGCGACGCGGATCGTGCCGCAGTTCAAGAACAACCCGCAGTTCCAGGTCATCCTCGGCGGCTCGCGCGCGAAGACCATCCTGGCCTTCAACAACAAGAGGAAGCCGCTGGACGACGCGCGCGTGCGCCGCGCGATCTCGATGGCCATCGACCGCAAGGCGGTGATCGAAGGCGCGGCCGACGGCTTTGGCGTGCCCATCGGCAGCCACTACGTGCCGGGCGCGGCCGGCTACGTGGACACCACGGCCGTCAATCCCTTCAACATCGAGAAGGCCAAGCAGCTGCTGGCCGAGGCCGGCGTGAAGACGCCGCTCGAACTCACGATGACGCTGCCGCCGCCGCCTTACGCGCGCCAGGGCGGCGAGGTGATCGTGGCCGAGCTGGCCAAGATCGGCATCAACGTGAAGGTGCAGAACGTCGAATGGGCGCAGTGGCTCAGCGGCACCTATGGCGGCGGCCACGACTACGACCTCACCATCGTCTCGCATGTCGAGCCCTTCGACCTTGGCAACTACGCCAAGCCGGACTACTACTGGGGCTACCAGTCGAAGGCCTTCGACGCGCTCTACGAC
>DASXKG010000706.1:0-3365 GCA_036496965.1 Variovorax sp. | reverse complement strand
TATGAGGTCGACGTGCCGATGAGCACCTTCTACAACCTGCCCGGCGCGGGCGAGCGGGTCTCGCTGTTGACCCACTTCGTGGTGCGCGAGGACGCGCAGATCCTCTACGGATTCGGCACCGCGGCGGAGCGCGCGGCGTTTCGCCAGCTGATCAAGATCGCGGGCGTGGGTCCGCGCACGGCGCTGGGCGTGCTCAGCGGCATGAGCGTGGCCGAGCTGGCGCAGGCCATCACGCTGCAGGAAGCCGGCCGGCTGGTCAAGATCCCGGGCATCGGCAAGAAGACCGCCGAGCGCCTGCTGCTCGAACTCAAGGGCAAGCTCGGCGCGGACCTGGCGCTGCCCGCGCATGCCGCGAGCGACGCGCAAGCCGACATCCTGCAAGCGCTGCTCGCGCTCGGCTACAGCGACAGGGAGGCCGCGGCCTCGCTCAAGGCGCTGCCCAAGGACGTGGCGGTGAGCGAAGGGATCAAGCTGGCGCTTCGGGCCCTCGGCAAGTAGCCTTGGTCAGCGATCCTGGAGCGCCAGGCCGAGCGCGAAGGCGAGGGTCTGGACCACCACGGCCAGGCTATGGCGTTGCATCAGCTGGCGGGCGGCGAGCACGCGTTCGGCAAACAGGCGCGGGGGATCGGTGGCGCGGCGCAGGCCGAGTTTCTCGAGCGCGGCTTCGAGCAGGGGCAGCGAGTCGATGTCGCCATGGGCCAGGCCGTCGAACAGCTGCGCCTCGTGGTGCATGCGCAGCGCCAGGTAGCGCTCGGGCAATCCGGCCAGCCCGATGATCGCGAAGGCGGCCCATGAGGCCGAGGGCAGCGAACGGCCGGTCAGTGCCAGCACCAGGCCCGCGATCAGCGACAGCGCCAGTCCCCAGACAGCGATCGCCTTGCTGGCGCGCAGCAGGCCGGCGGTGGCAATGCACAATGCGCGGTCGTTTTCGTTCATGAGCGGTTTCCCTGTCTCCTTCCCGGTCGCGCATTCTGCCGCAGGTCGCGACCGGTCTTCGCGCGCGGCGCCAAGCCGGGCGCGCCCGGCAGGCCCTAAACTGCCGCCACAGCCCATCGCCCCATGACCATCCAGACCGACGATTTCGCCCCGGCACCGCAACGCGTGGTGTCCGCCGCGCCCGCTTCGCCCAATGAAGAAGCGATCGAGCGCGCGCTTCGGCCCAAGCTGCTCGACGAGTATGTCGGCCAGGCCAAGGTGCGCGAGCAACTGGAGATCTTCATCGGCGCGGCGCGCCATCGCGCGGAGGCGCTCGACCATGTGCTGCTCTTCGGCCCGCCCGGCCTGGGCAAGACCACGCTGTCGCACATCATCGCGGCCGAACTGGGCGTGAACCTGCGCCATACCTCGGGCCCGGTGCTGGAAAAGCCCAAGGACCTGGCGGCGCTCCTGAGCAACCTCGAGCGCAACGACGTGCTCTTCATCGACGAGATCCACCGGCTGTCGCCGGTGGTCGAGGAAATCCTCTATCCCGCGCTGGAGGACTACCAGATCGACATCATGATCGGCGAAGGACCGGCGGCGCGCAGCATCAAGCTCGACCTGCAGCCCTTCACCCTGGTCGGCGCCACCACCCGCGCCGGGATGCTGACCAATCCGCTGCGCGATCGCTTCGGCATCGTGGCCCGCCTGGAGTTCTACACACCCGAGGAACTGGCGCGCATCGTGCGCCGCAGCGCCGGACTCCTGGCCGTGCCGATGGACGAAGCCGGCGGCCTGGAGATCGCGCGCCGTTCGCGCGGTACGCCGCGGATCGCGAACCGGCTGCTGCGCCGGGTGCGCGACTACGCGCAGGTCAAGAGCGACGGGCGGATCACGATCGAGGTCGCGCACAAGGCGCTGGCGATGCTCGACGTCGATCCGCAGGGCTTCGACCTGATGGACCGCAAGCTGCTCGAAGCGGTGATCCTTCGCTTCGACGGCGGGCCGGTCGGCCTGGACAACATCGCGGCCAGCATCGGCGAGGAGTCCGGCACCATCGAGGACGTGATCGAGCCCTACCTGATCCAGCAGGGCTACCTGCAGCGCACGCCGCGCGGGCGCATCGCCACGCTGGCGGCCTATCGCCACCTGGGCGTGGCGCCGCCGCAGCGCGATGGGGATATGTTCGGGGCCTAGAAGTGTGACTATGGGCTTGTCGGACCGCTACATGAAAAAAGCCGGCAAGGTCTTGTGAGTAGACGCTTACCGGCTTTGCCTCGGATTGTATGGTGGCTCTTCACGGACTCGAACCGCGGACCTGTGGATTATGATTCCATCGCTCTAACCGACTGAGCTAAAGAGCCGAGCCCAAGATTATAGCCGGGCCGCCTGCGGATTTTGCCGCGGGGCTGCAAGTTTCCCGGGTTTGCCGCGGTCGCGCAACGGACCGCGCTCAGGTCAAAATCCTGCGATGTCCCTTGAGATGCCTGAGCGAGAACCTGCCCTGTCGGACGACCAGTTGATGCTGGCGTACGCCGACGGCGACAGCCTGGCCTTCGATTCGCTTTATGCGCGCCATGAAAAGGCCATGCTGCGCTTCGTGCGGCGCATGCTCGGCCTGCGCTTGGCGGGCGAGGCGGACGAGGTGTTCCGGGCGATCTGGCAGCGCATCGTCGATGAGCGCGACGAGTTCGCCGCGCAGGAGGGGCTGGACTGGCGCTTCTGGGCCTTCAAGTTCGCCCACGGCCTGGTGCGCGAGCGCCTGCGGCTGAGCGGGCGCGAGGCGGACTTTCACGCCCATGACGAAGACGAAGACGAAGACGCCGACGGCCGCAAGGCGGCGATGCAGTTCAGCCGCGGGCTGTTGCGCGACGGCGCTTCGCCGGCGGCCGAGGACGAGGAGCTTTCGGACGAAGAGCTCGCGTTCTGGAACGCGGCGGGGCGCCGGCTGCTGGCCTGCCTCGAGGTGCTGCCCGAGGACCAGCGCGCGGCCTTCCTGCTTTATCAGGAAGAGGGCTTCACCGTCGAGGCGCTGGCGGGCGCTCTCGGTGTGGAGGAGGAGAGCGTGCGCAATCGCCTGCGCAAGGCCCGCGGCCACCTGCGCGAATGCCTTGAGCGCTATCTCTCGGTGCTGGGCGAGGCGCAGCCCGATGAGGGCGACGCCGAGCTGGACGATGCCCAGCTCGATCGTGTCCTCGATTTCGCGCCGGACCTGGGTGCCGTGCCCGCTTGGAGCCTGGGCGAGGCCTTGCGCGAGAAGGCGCATGAGGCGCTCAACGCCGGTGGCCTGGACGAACCGCTGCCCGGCGAGGAACCGGGTTCGGGGCGAAGATCGCGCCGCTGGATCTATGGCGGGGTCGCGGCGGCGCTGGTGCTGTCAGTGGCGGGTTGGCTCCTGCTGCGCCAGCCGGTGCACGTAGTGCGTGTCGAAGCCTCGCTGGCGGCAG